>CAZGYK010000086.1:0-6825 GCA_964530485.1 uncultured Oscillospiraceae bacterium | reverse complement strand
TCGGAGAGAGCCGTGGAATTACCGTAGCGGACGACTACGCCCACCACCCCGCAGAAATCGAGGTAACGCTTGGAGCTGCCAAGGCTATGGGATACCGGAAAGTCTGGGCTGTCTTTCAGCCGTTCACCTTCTCGAGAACCAAACAGCTTCTCGCCGAATTTGCAGGGGCGTTATCGGTAGCCGACCATGTCGTCCTGACCGAAATTATGGGTTCCCGCGAAAAAAACACATTCGGCGTTTATACAACCGACCTCGCAGAGCGAATCCCTGGTTCGGTTTGGTTCCGGGAGTTCGAGGAAGTTGCGGATTACTGTGTGAAGAACGCGGAAAAGGGCGATTTAGTTATTACGCTTGGCTGCGGCGACGTCTATAAAGTTGCGCGGATGATTTATGAAAAACTGAAATAAGAGAAAACAAAAAGAGCGGTTTCCCGCTCTTTTTTGCTTTACTTCAGATACTCATATAAGTCTCGCTTCGCCTGTTCCGGTGTCTCAAATAAAACCGTATCTATTCCGAACGCTCTTGCCGCCTCTACGTTGTCTACGTTGTCATCGATAAAGACACATTCGTCTGTGCTAAGATGAAACCGCGAAACCATAAGTTCATAAATCTCACGGTCCGGTTTTACCATTCGTTCCGGAGCCGAGAAAATTCCATCGGAAAACACTTCAAAAAAACGATGGTTTTCCGGTAAGTGGTCGACACCGCGCTGGGGCATATTTGAGAGAAAAAATAGGTTATACCCTTTTTCCTTTAACTCATACAAGAGGGCAACACTCTCTTCAATCGGATGCATCGTATTTGGCCAGTAGTTGAGGACCTCATGGATTTCCAAAGCCAAGTCCGGCTCCTTTTCAACAAAACGCCGCTCGGCTTCTTCGGTTGTAATAATGCCTTTGTCGAGCATTCCCCATTCCCGGCTTTGAAAAATGATCTCGTCAAGCCTCTTTGCAATCTCGGCATCATGGTACTTCTCATTCAAATGAAAAAGCGGCAGCCAATTGAGCAACACATTTCCGATATCAAACACTACAGTAGTCTTCATGTTTCGCCTCCACAATGATTCAACTGTGTTTTATCATATCATGTTCTATAAAAAATGGACAGGCGAAATCCATTTTAAAATCCGTTGACCATCGATCTGTCAACTTGATACAATAGGAAAAAGGAGGGAATCTCATGGATCAAAGATATATTTTGTACAGCGACTACCTCAAAATCGAACTCCAGCAGGCCGCAGAAGAAGGCAAGGACATTACCGTTCTGATTGCGGAGGCAAGAAAAGCTCTCAGCATGACTCAAGATGACAAAAAAAGAGAAGCAGCGGCAAAGAAACTTCTTGAAAAAATCGCAAAGCTTCCGACCGCCAAGGGTTTTCCCTTTGTTGAACCATCGACGCTAAAAGAGATTCAAAAAGCGCGGCCGGGATTTGGCAACGATATCGACCTTGGTGTTCCTCTCCTCGAAAAAGATGCGTTGATCGAGCGTATTTATGGCGCATGGCTTGGACGCTGTGCCGGGTGTTTACTCGGGAAGCCTGTTGAAGGTGTTCTGACCGACGACATCGTTGGGTTTCTAAAAGCAACAGACAATTATCCCGTTACCGATTATCTTTATGATGCACCAAAAGAGATCAAAGAAAAATACAACATAACAGGACGGAACAGTTTTGTTGACCAGGTCGACTGCGCACCGGAGGACGACGATACAAATTACACGGTTTTATCTCTGAAACTGATGGAGGAGAAGGGATTGGGATTTCAAGCGCTCGATGTTGCCGAGCGCTGGCTATCTGACATTCCAGCACTTCATATGTTTACCGCCGAACGGGTTGCCTACCGCAATTTCCTTCTCGGCATCTATCCTCCAGACAGCGCGGTTGTGTTTAACCCATACCGCGAATGGATCGGTGCTCAAATCCGAGGCGATTTCTTTGGATATGTGACCCCTGGCAATCCGTCGCTTGGCGCTGCTCTCGCCTTTCGCGACGCTTCCATCTCCCATACAAAAAACGGTATTTACGGCGAGATGTTTGTTTCAGCAATGCTCTCATGGGCCTCGATTTCGCGAGATGTTTACGACATCGTAAACGCCGGACTCGGACAAATACCGAAGCGTTCCCGCCTTGCGTCCGCTATTGCAGAAGCGATGAACGATTATAGCTCGGGGATGGATTTTGACGATGTCAATCGCAAGGTTCATCGTGTCTTTGACGAAAAAAATGCCCATCACTGGTGCCACACTATTAGCAACGCGGTAATCGTTGTAAACGCTTTGCTCTACGGCGAAGGAAATTTCGCGAAAACGATTGGTTACGCGCTCATACAAGGGTTTGATACCGACTGTAACGCAGCCACGGCCGGATCGATTCTCGGCATGATGATTGGCCGAAAAGGGATCCCGACCCAATGGACCGCTCCGCTTGCCGGAAGACTAAAAAGCGGAATTGACGGCTTCCACGATATGAAAATTATAGATCTCGTCATGAGAACCTATAACGTCTACGAGAATCAGATTAAACCATCTCTTCCAAAATAGATCGAGAAAAAGCCCGCATATGCGGGCTTTTTAATTGCTCTATTCCCGACCTTCGAAATTCGGTTCTTTCGGGACCCTCTTTTCATCACAGGAATCGGCTATCTCTTTTTAATGTTGACGCTACCGCTTACCGTGTTAAATCGGAAAGTCGGACCGCCGTTCTTATATATCACCGAGTCCCTCGATAGGACAGCGTCGAACTCGCATTTGATGCTGCCGCTCACTTTGCTGTAACTTGCGCGGAAACCGTCGTTTTCCGGAATTTTAAGAGTCATCGACCCGCTTACGGTATCAAAACTGATATCCTCCGGCATTGTATTGGTCTCCGCCATAATCGAACCGGATGCTGTATCACAGAAGGCTCTTGAAAACGACCCTCCAGAAACCTCGATTCGACCGCTCGCTGTATTGATGTTGAGCTCCCGAACTGTCGAACGTAAAACCTCTACATTCCCGCTCGCCGTATTCAACGACACCCGATCGGCTTCGATTTCAGAGGTGACAATCTCGCCGGAGGCTGTATCAATATTATATCTGTCCGCAAACGAATTCGTTATTTTGATATCGCCGGACGCGCTGTCGGCGCTAATATCCCCCGCGTCAACTCCGTCTATCGTGATTTCTGCAGACGCGCTGTTTACCGACAACAACTTAAGGTCGATAGACCTCGGAATCCGGATGGTTAGCTTCTTGTCGAGCGAGCGGAATGACAACCCGCCAGTCGTGATTCCGGAACGCGCGAAACGAATTTTCAACGTTTCGTTTTCGACAGAATACCGCATCTGGTAATCGGGATCATCGGGAATCCTTCCCGACTCTTCAAACATAATCGTATCTCCGTTGTACGAGACGATGTCCGCCGCTCCTGCAACCCAGTCAATTTCAATTGCACGGACACTTTTGTCCGGAACACTTACGTTGCTTGCTACAGTAAAATTCGAATCATCTCCGCCTGCAAAATATGATCCTCCCGGGAAGTTCCAGCCGTTTGAACCAAACAGACGAAAACCGGGAATTCTACTGAGTCCGCCGGTCAACCCGACAATCAATAATGAAACAAGTACAATTGCTACGACAATCCAAACAATAAGACGAATCACTGCTGATGTTTTCATATTTTCCACCTACTTCGAAAGATCGACGATCGCTTTAATGATTGCGTTGACCGCCCCAATAATTAAAAAGATAATCCATGTAATGCCCCAAGCACCCGTTGTAAAGCTGACTAAGAAATATGCGACTAACCCAAGAGACCAGACTGCTGATGAAACAGATTTATAGACCTGGTGTTTTCTACTGTTCTGTCCGCGCCACTCCTGGAACTCATCCATCATCGTATCCTGTTCCAGATCGTTTCTTGTTTTTGTCATCCCGTTAAAAATCACGAGAGAGGTTGCAATTGCGACCATGATGAACATCAGGATCAGCCCCGCCTCATCTTGGAGAAGAAATAGTGGTACCACGCACAGGATATAAAGCGCAATTGCGATCGACATGACGATCGCTCTTCTCTGCTGGCGGCCTTGATCCTCCGCGTTCATCTGCGCAACCTGTTGCGGTCTCCCCTGAAGTTCACGGACAAGCGGGCTGACATCTCCAATACTCGCTACCGCGATATTAAAAGCCGCTTCCTCACTTTTTCCTTCCGCAAGTAAATCCTGGTACTTATCGGTCAGATTTTGTAAAAATTCCTCTTTCGCCTCAACTGTTTTCAGGGTTTGCGGCGCCTCAACGAAAATACCGTCAATATAATCCCTCAATTTGTTATACATTTTACTTTCCTCCGTCACTGATCAATCTGTCGATCAAGTATTTCGCACTCTGCCATTCCGCAAGCAGTTGTTTGTAAGTAGTAACTCCGTGTGGTGTGATGTTGTAATACCGTCTCCGTGCACCACTGTTTTCATCTCCCCAATAAGAACGGATACATCCCAGCTCTTCCAGCCGCTTAAACGCCGTATAGAGCGTCGCCTCTTTTAATTCGTATTGGTTGTCGGTCTTTTGCTGTATCGCCTTGTTGATCTGATAACCGTAACTATCTGCTTCAACCAGCTGCGCCAAAATAATGGTCTCGGTATGGCCTCTGATCAAATCGGAAGCAATCGACATTCCTTCTCCTCCCTTTCTAGAACTCAAATTTCACATATCTCCGGGTTTTATCTCACGCAATAACAATTTTCTAGATATACTTTGCCGTTGCATGTATATATTATTACGCAATACCTCGCCTGTCAATGTATATCGAAAACTTTTTTTAATTCTTGAATGAAACTAAAAAAGCCGCCTGTCGGCAGCTCCTCATTGTATGATCTGTTTTTTCTTGTCCGGCATTGCAGCAAGGTAAGAACCAATTGCCATCAACAGCAAAGCAACGTAGAACAGCGTCCCAGGCCGTTCCTGCAATACCAAGAACGACAAAGCCGCCCCCACAAATGGCGCAACTGCATAATAAGCGCTCGTTCTCGAGGCACCGAGTTCCCTCTGGGAAAACACATAGAAAAAAATGCTAAGACCATAGGCGACAAAACCCAGCAACAAAACGAGCAATACAGTAGCCAGTCCGCCGGTTCTCTCCTTTAGAATCAACGCTATCACAAGCGATATCGTTCCAGAACCAAATCCCTTGATCACGACTACTTTCAATGGATCTCCAAACGAAAGCATTCGCGTACAGTTGTTTTCGATTCCCCAGCAAACACAGGCGAGCAGAACAAATATTGAGCCAATTGAAAAACGAAAAACGCCTTCTCCGTCTAATGAGAGGAGAATACTCGAAAGCGTGATAAGCGCAATCGCTGCCCAGAGTTTCTTTCCAACTGTTTCCTTAAAAAATATCATTGCGATCATGGAAGTCGCAACAATCTCGAAATTGTTAAGAAGCGACGCATTCCCGGCAGTAGTCCGGTTCAATCCGATCAACAAAAAAATCGGCGCGGCGACATCCAACAAAATCATTGCTGCAACATAGGGAAATTCCTTCCGTGTCATCTCGGGTTGCTTCCCTTTGGACGTACGTTTGCGGAACAAGCCAATTAGTCCCATTCCCGCACCAGCGCCAAGATAAAGGAACGCGGCCATCATCGTTGGATCCATTTTGTTTAGAAGTAATTTTGAAAACGGTGCGCTAATCGCGTAGAGAACAGCGGCAAGGATCGCCATAAGTATAGATACGTAATATTTTTTCATAGGTTCCTTATATCATATATCAAACTCTGGTGCAACAACTTACTTAAACGCAAATCATACTACATGCTTCATCTTCACGCTTACAGAGACTGAAACGAGAGAACCATTGTCTTCTGTGTTTTTCAAAGAAAATGCAGAATCTTGATAATCAAGATTCTGCGCTCAATTCTTGGGCAATTATTTATTGTCAGATGTCAAAGGTCGAGTCAGAAGCGAAATGAAATATCGCCCAACCGAATAAACAATCAACCTGTCTTCGGGAGCTACATCGAATAAATCCGATACAGCGACATCGCAAAACAGACAAGAATATAAGGAATTGTTCCGGGGTTGAAGAGAACCAGCTTAGCGTTGATTGGTATCATAAAGCGAAAGCGCGGCTTTTCAAGCCGGATTTTTTTCAGTTTTACAAAAAACAGAACAAGACCGACGATTGATACGACAATCAAAACGCCTGCGTAGATTCCAACCGGAATCAAATGTGTAAAACTCTGCATGTTATTGATAAACGGAAGAATCACCGCAGACGATGCGTTCATTACAAAATGGAGCCCAATACAATGCCAGATATTGTTGGTTTTGGTCATGACATATCCCATCACCAAGCCCAGCCCGGCGGCGTAAAAAATCTGCTGGATATTCATGTGTAACAATCCGAACGCGATGCCGCTATAGAGAATTGCAACCGTATCTCCGAAAGGGCGAAGCGCATCCATCAGCAGTTTTCGAAACATCAATTCTTCGACAATCGGAGCAATCACGCAGATCAACACCATATTGATCCAGGTCGAAGGATTTCCATAAAGCGGATTCCCGCCAAGCAAAGCGTCGAAAAGATTCTCCGGCTTTTGTATCAAGGCAACTGCGATCAAGTAAAACAGCATTCCGATCAAGGACAACACAAGAGCGGTTCCGCGCATTACCGAAGCGTATCCAAAGAATTTGCCACACCCCAGTTTTCGCTTCGGCTCGCCGTCCAATTTCGGAAGGCCGCGCAGAATCAGCCAAAGAATCATTGTCGCAATCCCGTACATCAATAGATATTGGATCAACTGTATTCCGTCCCTGCCAACGAAGAACGCCGGATACCGGGCATACAAA
>CAZGYK010000085.1:3516-6857 GCA_964530485.1 uncultured Oscillospiraceae bacterium | reverse complement strand
GACGGTATGCAGAACGCCATTTATATGCTTGGTTTGGAGGGCAACACCGTCGTCGAAAAAGACATAGCGGTGGTAATCATCAGGCGTTAACCGAAAGATGAGACAGGTTCCGCTTTGAAACTCTTTCGCAAGTTCGTCATCTAAAAAGAGTTCAACGAGGGAAAAATAGGACTGTTTGATCCGAAAAACACTGCTCTCGTCGATCGGGTATATCGAAAGCTTTCCGTCACATGGAGAAAGAAAAAGGTCTAGGTCTTCTTTTGAAAACAGAGGCGGTTTTCTGAGTTTGCGCGTAAAAAAGTCGTTAAATGAACGAAAAGAACGATTTTCAAACCGTTCCATGTCGATGTTGTTCTTTTTGATAAAACGATTGATAAGCGGTTTCGACAGGGCTGAGTCCATGAAGCAGCCGCCTAATTTCGAAACAAAAGGACGCGTAAGAACCTTTAAGACAATTCTTCCGAACACGGTATTATAAAGAAAGACGAGCGACCCGCTCTCTTTCGTCGAATCCTTTTCGTTCTGTTTCACCTTTTATTCACGACCTTTATCAAAAAGAGAATTGCAATTGCTCCTACGATGCCGAACGCAATTAAAATTAAGATGCGTTTGATTTTAACGACTTTAAACTTTGAAACAAAAGCGATAGCGACAAGACTCAACAAAACAGAGTTAATAATAAAGTAGGGCCAGTCGAGGCATTTGCAGAGAAGGTAGTTCAGCGGAAAGATCATTGCTGAGGTGGTAACAGGAAGACCCTCGTAAAACTTCCGGCCTTCGGATGCGCTATTTAGAAGCTCCATTTCGGTTACGTTGAAATAGGCAAGCCGAATCAATGCGGCGAGGACATAGAGAATCGGAATCAGAATCAACGGGAACGAGTTGAGACCGCTGTTGTATCCGATTGAAGCTGGAAGCATTCCGAAACTGATCAGATCGGAAAGCGAATCGATTTGAACGCCGTAACACTTTTTTCTATCGTCACGGTCAAACATTTTTGCGACGGTTCCGTCAAACATATCGCATACGCCGCAAACAATCAGGCAGATGACCGCAATTAATGGCCGGTTGGTAAGAGCAAAGAAAACGCCGACAGTACCCGAGATCGCATTTAGATAGGTAAGCCAGGTTCCTACTCCATAGTATCCATTCATAGTATGTATCCCCTTGAATCGTCTTGAGAGACGCTGTATTTTACCTGTTTAGCATGGTTAGATTTTACCTGCTATTTGTACTTCTGTCAAAGTATTTTCGTAAGAGAGGATCAAAATAGGGCGTTTTTATTTATAGAACACAGGAGATAAAGAACATTTTCGCTGATTGACAAATTTTGTTTTTGAGCAATAGATTTTGGCGAGTTTCGGTTTTAAAAAAATGGCCTGGTTGATTCTGGAGGCGAAAAGCGGTATTCTTTAACGAGCAAGAATCAATAAAGATTGGGGAAAAACACGTGGTAAAAAAAATAGTAGCCGGATTGTTGACGGTTGGAATTCTCCTTGCGAGTTTTACTTCCTGCAAAACGCTTGGAAATTCGGAAGAAATTGTCAATCCTGATATCGCTGCCGAAAGGGCGCGCTTTGATGAGTTTTTGGAGCAAGACTTTATGGAATATGTGACGTCAAGCACGTTGACGCTCCATAATAATCTTCGGAATCCCGAGGAATACGGGATAACTGACACAGAGGTATCCTGGGGTGATCTCGCGGTATATCCATCTGAAGAATCGCTTGAAGAAGACCGGGCAATTATTGAGGAATTTAATACGTTTGATCGTTCGAAGCTGACTTTGGAACAGCAACAGAGCTATGATATATACGCATATGATATCTCTTATTATGACGAATCGCTCGATACATGGTTCCTTTATGACCCGTTTACAGGCAGCAACGGGCTTCATATGATGCTTCCGGTTGTTCTCGGAGAATATGTCTTTTATCGCGAGAAAGATGTCGAAGACTATTTGACGCTTCTTTCCATGCTTGACGAGATGTTTGACAGTCTTTTGGCGTTTGAAGCCGAGCGCTCGAAACTGGGTCTCTTTCTCTCTGATTCAGCTGTCGACGATATCATCGACGGCTGTGAGACATTCCTTTCAGATGATACAGACAATATTCTAATCAACAGCTTTGAAAATAGGCTCGCCAAGCTTCAAGGGATCGATGATTCCCGCAAACAGGAGCTGATTTCGAAAAACCAGGAGTTGTTTGATACGGTCGTTGTTCCGAGCTATCAGAAGTTTATGGAAGGGATGGCTGCCTTAAAAGGAACCGGTGTCAATGATGGCGGCTTGGCTCATTTCGAAAAAGGGAAGGACTACTACCGAAAAGAACTGAAGAGTATCGGGGTTGGAAGTTCTCCAGAAGAGCTGATTGCAAAGTGTGATCAGGAGCTCGACGAGCTGACACAGCAGTTCTTCTCTTCGAGAGCTGAGGGTGTGACGTCGGAGACTTCAATAATCGCGCCGCCGATGTCTTTAGAAGAAACTCTCGCGTTCTTAAAGGAGGAGTCTGCGTCATTTTTTCCGGAGGTTCCGGACGGACTCTCTTACTCGCTCAAGACGATCGACAAATCTGTTGAAGACTATGTATCGCCGGGATTCTATTTTACGCCGCCGATTGACGACTATGGCGAAAACTCCATTTATGTAGGAAGTTATATTGCCGAAGAGACATCGGTTTCACGGTTCTTCCTTCTTGCTCACGAAGGTTTTCCGGGACATCTCTATCAATTCTCAAATATTCTTTCGAGTTCGTTGCCGGACTGGAGAAAGGTAAGAGATTATTCCGCTAACGTTGAGGGATGGGCACAGTACGCCGAATTCTATTCGTATCGGTTTTTCCCCGACCAGAAGAAAGTCGCGAACTATATGAGGATCAATGAAGAGTTCGACTACGTTCAATATTTACGAATCGACCTCGGGATTCATTACCAGGGATGGAATATGGAGGACTTGGTAGATTATCTTCATGGCCTTGAGCTTTACCAACATATAGATAAGGAAACGATCTCAGGATATTTCGAAGGAACCTATCGCTTTACGATAGACAACCCGATGCAGATTGTTCCGTATGTCGCCGGAATGTTCGAAATACGCGACATGGCGGATTACTTTGAGACAAAGCTGAAAAAATCGTTTGACGATTATACGTTCCATGAGCACTTTTTGAGTTATGGAGTTGCGCCGCTTCCGCTGATTCGCGAATGGATGGAAGAAGACGTCCCGGAAAAAAGCTGGTTTGAGACGTTGTTTGACGCTGCTTGAGAGGTAGACAGATTTTTAGTTGCGAAAGGCCGCCGGTGCAAACACCGGCGGCCTTAATTCTTTCTAGATATTCTATTCG
>CAZGYK010000085.1:367-3506 GCA_964530485.1 uncultured Oscillospiraceae bacterium | reverse complement strand
GATTCAATCATGTCGAGCTTTCGAAGAGATGTGTTTGTAAAAAAGTTTGTAATCATCGCAAAACTGAACGTCAGCAGAGCAGAAATGATGTAGCTGATTGGAAGAATCGAGATGTGGATACTGATAGAGGGCATTCGAATGGTGTTGACGATGAATGCGCCGATACCATACCCAGCCGGCAGCCCGAGGAGAATCCCTATAATCGTAAGGATCATGGTCTCTCTGTTTACATACTGGTAGACCTCTCGGTCATAAAATCCGAGAACCTTGATTGTTGCAAGCTCTCGCCTTCGTTCGGAGATATTGATATTCGCCAAGGTATAGAGTACGACAAACGCAAGGCAGGCGGCCATGACAATCAGGATATAGACAACCGAGTCGACAATTGAGACGCTGTCGGTAAATCCATTTCGCGCGTCCTCGACATTCATGATGGAGAGGATATTTGTGTCCTCGCTCAATTCATTCTTATATTCAGTACGCTGGACTGACGACGTCTCGGGTAGCAGCTTGACAAAAAACGCGTTGAGATTGGATTCCCCGAAGAGTGAATCATAGTAGGAGCGGGTCATGTAAATATAATTGCCGAGATAGTTGTGGGTAATCGACGTGAGTACCGTTTCCTTTTCGAGATTATCGGAATTCTTCAACGAGATTACCTCGCCCTGTTTCAGGTTAAGGACCTTTGCGGCGTTTTCGGTCAGGATGATTCCGTCTGCCGGAAGATCCATCGCTTGACCGCCATTCTCGTCAAGAAGCGTCACATACTGGCTGAAATCGGCAAAGTTGTCCGTTGCCACGAGCTGGATCCCGAGACTCTCGCGTTGTTCGTTGAGCAGGGTAACGCTGTTGATTACGACCGGGGTAAAAGATTCGACGGAGTTGCCTTTTAAGAGTTTATTCGAAACATCCTCAAGGGCGTCTTCTTTTTCCGAATCGATTACGACAATCATGTCGTAGACAGTAACGGTATCATACTGTTTGGTAACGAGATCGAGAGCTGAATTTTTAAGCGCAAAACCTGTTACGATCAGCGCGGTACAGCCGGCAATTCCAAACAGCGTCATGAACATCCGCTTTTTATATCGGAATAGGTTGCGGACAGTGACTTTGCTTAGAAATTTAAGGCGTCCCCAAATCAGGGCAAAGCGCTCAAGAAGAATCCGGTTTCCGGATTTCGGAGGTTTCGGACGCATCAATTCGGAAGGCTTTTTTAGGAGTTCCCGCCGACAGGCAAGAAATGTTGCAATAACCAAAGCAGCCGTATAGATCACGATCCCGCTGAGTGCATACTGGAGATCAAAATGAAGTCGGTAGGTTGGAAGGTTGTGAAGCATACTAAGGACGTTCCATATGGATTTCGGAAAGAAAAGAAATCCAATAGCGTCTCCCAAGATGCCGCCAATCAGACAGGCGATCACGGCAAAAATAATATATTTCAGCGTAATCATTCCGTCGGAATATCCGAGAGCCTTAAATGTCCCGGCGATACCGCGCTCCTCTTCAACAAGCCTTGTCATCGACGTAAGGCAAACGGATATCGCAACAATCAAAAAGATAATCGGAAAAACCGATCCGACGGCCCGAATCGACGAAACATCGTTTTTTAGACGCTCAAAACTGTCAACCGATGTTCTGTCCAACACATACCATTTTGCCATGCTTAGCGAACTTACTTCAACTTTGGCGTCGGCAATTTTCCGGTCGGCATCGGCCATCTTTTCATTGAACTCTGTTTTGTTTTCCAGAAGCTCCTGTTCGCCGTCAGCCAGCTCTGCTTTTGCATCTGAGAGTTCCGCTTCGGCATCGTATAATTTTTGTTTCGCTTCGGCGATCAGTTTTCTTCCGTTATCAATTTCAGCGCGCCCGCCCGCAAGTTTCGTCTCGCCATCTTTTAGCTCAGCCCATCCAGAATCGAGTTCCGCCTTTGCCGTTTGAAGCTTTGACAAAGCGTTTCTCAACTGCTGTTGCGCCGCGCTAACCGCAGCCTCCATTGCGGGTTGATAAACCGAAAGACCGGAAAGCGAAGCGTATGTTTCGAGCCATTCACTGTTTTGAAGATGGGCATCTGCCGTAGAGCAGATACCTAAGATCGCGGTTGAGATAGCTTGGGAAGAAGCATCTCCGGCGGCGAGAAGCGTTGCAGCTCCGCTGGCGGATTCGATAACGCCGTTAGCGAGGGATGAAAATGCCGAAGGATCTGAAGGCGCCGGAAGCATGCCGCCCATCGCTCCAACCATTGAGGGTATTCCCTGAACGCCTATTTCAAGCGCATCCATCTGCGTTTTTGATTTTTGGTATTGCGCGAATCCGGAATTATAATCCGCCTGACCGCTTTCCAACATTGAGCGGGCAGATTGGAGCGCCCTTTCGCCACTGACAATTTCAGTTTCGGCGGCGTCAAGTTTCTTCTGGTTGTCGGATAGTTCCCTCCAACCGTTGGCGATCTCTCGTTCGCCGTCTTTTATCTTGATTTTCGCGTCGATGATCTCAAACTCTGCGTCGGCAATTTTTGTTTCGGCTTCAACCCTTTTCTCGTCAAGCTCGATTTCTGCATCGGCGATTTTGTTGAAAGCATCGCTTGTAACTTCTTCGTATCGTATCGTCTGACGTTCGCTTTTAATCTGGCTTTCGATTTGATCGATTACAATTTTGACATGTTCAAAATAAGCGTCGTCGTAACAGTTGAATTTTTCGGCGCCTGCAACTCTGACGTAAATTTCAGAAAATAAATCCGACGAGATATTGCTCTGGTCTAAATAGAAAAGAAACGTGTTTCCGCCGGTTGTGTCGGTAAACGCATTGGCGGTTTGCATCGGGCTGATAATCTCGGCGGTTATTGTGAATTCAGTACAGAGCAGGGTGTCCTTATTATCGTCGGAATCAATCGATACCGAGAGTTCGTCGGAGTTATCGCCTTCAACAGGATCACTATCGCTTTTTGCGTTTTCGCCTGATTTTAACAGCGTCAACCGATCGCCAATTTTTTTCTTGGAAGACCGTAGGTATCCCGATGGAACGGCAATTTCCCCGAGCGTTTTCGGGAGCGTCCCTTCGACAATAAACGGTGTGTTGATTCCGCTGGCGTCAATCGGAGAAAGCTGAACGCTATATTCTTTACCGTTGATATCGGTCTTGA
>CAZGYK010000085.1:0-357 GCA_964530485.1 uncultured Oscillospiraceae bacterium | reverse complement strand
AACTACGATCTGAATATTGACTCAAAAGGTAATTTGGAAAAACCTGTTCAACGCCTTCAATTGAACGTACGGCGTCTAGATCGTCTTTTGTTAGCCCAAGCGTCGAAACGATTTTAATGTCGAACATTTTGAGTTCGTCGTAAAATTCGTCAGCAGAAGCGTAAGCGTTGTCACAGGACATCGGAATCCCAACAAAAAGACCAACACCCAAAAAGACCATCGTTGTGATGGCCAAAAGTCGTTTGATATTTCCTTTTATTGTTCGAAAAGCGTCCTTTGTGTATGCTTGCATTCGTTTACCACTCTATCTCGCTGGCGGAAGCAGGGTTGCCGTTAGTTTCAATCGAGGTCACCGTA
>CAZGYK010000084.1:0-6861 GCA_964530485.1 uncultured Oscillospiraceae bacterium | reverse complement strand
CGCTATGCCGGCTACGGCGTGGCACTGGAACCGGACGAATTCTTCGTCAGCGACAAAGCGGCGAAGGATGGGATCGTCATCAAGAATACAAGCAGCTACGAACCGATGGTCATTCTTCAGAACTTCGCAAATAACAACCCGGAAACACCGAAAACGGTATAGAGGAGAAAAACTATGGCAAAAAGCAGATTGGTAGGAGATTATCCGGTCATCGGCATACGGCCAACTATCGACGCCCGCCGCGGCGTACTCGGCGTTCGTGAATCGCTCGAAGACCAGACCATGAATATGGCGAAGGCAGCTGCAAAGTTATTTTCAGAGAATCTTCGCTACAGCAACGGCGAACCGGTCAAGGTTGTCATCGCCGATACCACAATCGGAAGGGTAGCGGAAACCGCCGCCTGCGCCGACAAGTTCAAAAAAGCCGGAGTCGACATCACCCTTTCGGTAACGCCCTGTTGGTGTTACGGATCCGAGACGATGGATATGGACCCGATGACGATCAAGGGTGTTTGGGGATTTAACGGAACCGAGCGCCCCGGCGCCGTCTATCTCGCGTCGGTACTTGCGGCGCATGCCCAAAAAGGTCTCCCGGCCTTCGGCATCTACGGACGCGATGTACAGGATGCCTCCGACACTGAAATCCCGGAAGACGTAAAGGAAAAATTGCTTCGATTTGGGCGCGCGGCGGTTGCTGTTGCGACCATGCGCGGGAAATCCTATCTACAGATCGGCTCGATCTGTATGGGAATCGC
The DNA here is from genome assembly GCA_964530485.1 of uncultured Oscillospiraceae bacterium. Lineage (GTDB taxonomy): Bacteria > Bacillota > Clostridia > Oscillospirales > Ruminococcaceae > WRIP01. The sequence goes on along the minus strand of CAZGYK010000084.1, from coordinate 6,106 downwards.
GGGAAGCTCGATTGATCCGGATTTCTTCGAAGAATATCTCGGAATGCGGGTAGAATCGGTCGACGAAGTCGAAGTAATCCGCAGGATGGAGCTCGGCATCTACGACGAGGCGGAGTTCCAAAGAGCGTTAAAATGGTCGAAGGAAAAGTGTGTCCGCGGATTTGATAAAAACCCGGCATCGCTTGCGAAGACCGAGGCGGAAATGGACGCCGACTGGGAGTTCTCGGTTAAAATGATGTGCATCATCAAGGACATGATGAACGGCAACCCGAATCTTCCGAAGGGAAGAGAAGAGGAGATGCTCGGGCACAACGCGATTGCGGGCGGATTCCAGGGACAGCGGCAGTGGACCGACTTTTATCCGAACTGCGATTTCCCGGAATCGATGCTCAACTCGAACTTTGACTGGGAGGGCGCGCGCGAACCTTATGTTTTCGCGACCGAAAACGATACCCTCAACGGCGCGAGCATGTTGTTTGGAAAGCTTTTGACCAACCGCCCGCAGATTTTCGCCGACGTTCGGACTTATTGGAGCCCTGAAGCGGTTGAGCGCGCGACCGGCTATAAACTAACCGGGAAAGCGGCGGAATCGAAAGGATTTATTCATCTGATTAACTCGGGCGCCGCCTGTATCGACGCCTGCGGCGAAGAGCGCGATGAAGCCGGAAACGCCGTGATGAAACAGTTTTGGGAGATGACCGAAGCCGACATGGACAAATGTCTCAAAGCTACCGAATGGTGCGCGGCCGATCGCGGTTATTTCCTTGGCGGGGGATATTCTTCCCGGTTTTTGACCAAGAGCGAGATGCCGGTAACGATGATGCGTATTAATCTCGTAAAAGGGATTGGCCCGGTCATGCAGATTGCCGAAGGGTATACGATTGCCCTTCCCGATGAAGTCGCGGACAAGCTTTGGAAACGTACCGACTATACCTGGCCATGTACCTGGTTTGCCCCGAGACTGACCGGAGAAGGAGCCTTCAAATCCGCTTACGACGTGATGAACAACTGGGGCGCCAACCACGGCGCGATTACCTACGGGCATGTCGGCGCGGACATCATCACCATGTGTTCGATGCTTCGTATTCCGGTTTCGACCCACAACGTTCCGGAAGAGCAGATCTTTAGACCAGACTGCTGGTATGCTTACGGAATGGACAAAGAGGGCGGAGACTACCGCGCCTGTTCTACCTACGGACCGATGTACAAATAATATAGTCAGTCAATTTCAAAACGCTAAAGCGTTTTGAAACGCACGCCAAAGACGTGCGACTGACGATGCAGCAAGGTTAACGCGCGCGGCACACGCCGCGAATGAAAAACGCTTTGCGTTTTTCATTTAACCAGCTAAAAGAGGGGGGATTTCCCCCTCTTTTAGAATTCATAAATCCGAGCGGTACGCTGATTTACCGATAATTTTTACGGAAGGGCGTTCCGCAGAGCTTCGAATACGTTTCATCAAGATTGGGATGTACTGTTGGCTAAGGAGGATTCGAGAATGATCCATACAATCAAAAACGGCGTTTTATCTTTTGAAATCTCCAGTAAAGGCGCTGAACCTTGGCGGATTACAACCGGGGACGGAACCGACTATCTCTGGAACGGCCAGCCGCCGTATTGGGATTTCAGGGCGCATCATATTTTCCCTTGGATCGCGCGGCTTCACGAAAAGAAGTACCGGTTTCAGGGAAAGGAATACCAGCTTGATATTCATGGTTTTTTGAAAGACAGCGAGATGAAGGTCGACAAAAAGGGAAAGGATTTTATCTCGTTTCGTTTGGATCACAGCGAGGAGACGTTTTCTCAGTTTCCGTTTGCATTTCAGTTTTTTGTGCATTACCGCTTAGAAGACAACAGGATTCATATCCAGTTTGAGGTACGGAACCTCGACAGCAAGACGATGTATTTTGCGGTTGGCGGACATCCGGGATTTATGGTTCCGCTCGAAAAGGGACTCGACTTCAGCGACTACTATCTTGAATTTTCAGAGAGTTCCGACCCAAAACGGGCGATCAACAAGAACGGTCTTTTTACCGGTAACTATTCCGACTATCCGCTTCGGGAAAGCAAGTATCTTGACTTGACCCACAGCCTTTTTGACAGCGATGCTATCATGTTAAAAGATATGGCGAAAAGCGTTATGCTCAAGAGCGATAAAGGAAGACGGTCTGTTAAAGTAGAGTATCCGGATTTTAAGTATCTTGGTCTTTGGCACAATAACGGGACCGAAGCGCCGCTTCTTTGTATTGAGCCTTGGACAACGCTTCAGGGACTCGACGGCGTCATTGAAGATTTTGAAGAGAATCAAGATCTTGTTTCTCTGGCTGCAGGCAAGAATTATCGAAACAACTGGACGATAACCATAGAATAATTGATAACGCCGGTGGCTTCGCTGTCCCCGATTCGGATTTTGTTAAACCGAAGCGCACGGCATTTGGAGGATAAAAATGGAATACGCGATCAAGAACAATGAGATTTCGATGACGGTATCTACAAGAGGCGGAGAGCCGACAAGCATCAAAAGTGCGGATGGAGCCGACTATCTTTGGGTTGGGTCTAACGACTATTGGTCGGGGAACGCCCCTCATCTATTTCCGTTGATCGGTAGGCTCTTTGAAGAGCGCTATCTTTATAAAGGAGAGAGCTATTCGATTTCAATCCACGGTTTTCTCAAGGACAGCGAGATGCGCCTTGTTGAGAGCGGGTCGGACTTTTTGACGTTGCAGATGGATTCGTCCGACGAGACATTCAAACAATATCCGTTTCGATTTGAGCTAAGAATTCTCTACCGGCTGGTAAAAAACGCGGTTAAGATCACCTTCTTTGTCAAAAACACCGACGAGAAAGAAATGCTGTTTGCAATCGGGGGACATCCGGGATTTATGGTTCCACTAGAAAAAGGGCTTTCTTTTGAGGATTACTATCTCGAGTTCTCCGAGAAAGCAGAACCCAAGCGCGCGGAACCGAGGGCGTCGAATCTTTTGAACGGCAATTATCTTGACTATCCGTTGAAAGACGGAACGAAGATTGAACTCGACCACAGGCTCTTTGACAATGATGCGATCGTCTTAAAGGATATGGCGCGAAGCGTTACGCTCAAATCCGATAAAGGAAGCCGCGCAGTCAGAGTTGATTATCCCGATTTCAAATACATCGGGTTTTGGCATACCGTAAAACGAGACGCGCCGTTTGTCTGTATTGAGCCTTGGACTGCGCTTCAGGGATACGAGAATACCGTTTTGGACCTTGAGACGAACCAAGACCTGATTGCATTAAAACAGGGGGAGGAATATCAAAATGAGTGGACCATTACAATCATCTCATGACATCGTCGCGCTAGGCGAACTGTTGATTGATTTTACCGAGTGCGGGATGTCGAACGCAGGGAATCGTTTGTTTGAACAGAATCCGGGCGGAGCGCCCGCCAACCTTCTCACGGCGGCGACAAAACTTGGCTGTAAAACCGCGCTTATCGGCAAGGTTGGGAAAGATATGCATGGCGCATTTCTTAAGGAAACGCTTATTGGTGCAGGGATTTCCGTTGAATACCTGATCGAGGATCCGGATGTTTTTACGACGCTTGCATTTGTTGCGCTTTCGGCAAGCGGAGAGCGGGAATTCTCGTTCGCGAGAAAGCCTGGGGCAGATACCTGTCTTCGCCCGGATGAGATCTCGTTTGACCTGATTCGGAATAGCAGGATTTTTCATTTTGGATCACTTTCTCTGACCAACGACCCGGCGCGGGAATCGACCCGAAAGGCCATCGATTTCGCGAAACAAAATGGCGTAATTGTCTCCTACGACCCGAACTATCGCGCTTCTCTCTGGCCGGATCAGGAAACCGCAAAAACCTGGATGAAAGAACATGTTGCGAGCGTTGACATCATGAAAATCGCCGACAACGAGGTTCCGCTTGTAACCGGAGAAACCGACCTCAAGGCCGGTGCGAAAAAACTCAACGATATGGGCGTAACCTGCGTAGCGGTTACGCTTGGCCCAGACGGCGCGTTTGTTTCAATCGGCGGGAACACGAAAACCGTGGGGATATGGGACGCACCGGTTGTCGATACGACCGGCGCTGGAGATGCGTTCTTTGGCGGATTTTTAAGCAGCTTTCTAAAAAGCGGAATTCCGCTTTCGGAACTGACGGTCGATCAGGCGGCGGAGTTTGCGCGGGTCGGGAATGCTACGGCGACTCTTTGCGTTGGAAAGCGCGGCGCGATTCCGGCGATGCCGACCCCCGACGAAGTAGAAGCGCTTCTTAAAAAATAAGGATTGAGAAACGGAGCGGCGTTAAGAGCGCCGCTCTATAGGTATTGCATGAAGAAATGGTTTCAAAAAAAACCGGTTCGAATCCTGGCTCCGATGATTGTGGCCGCTCTTTGGTGCGTCGCCGCGGTCTGCTTTTTTGGCGCGCGGTTTGAGACGAACGACGACGCCGGGATCGCCAATATTGCTGCAGGCGCCTTCGGGAGCGACAGCCAGTACCTGATTCATGTGAATATCCTGATTGGCTGGATTTTGAAACTGTTTTATTCCGTTTTGCCGGGTGTTGCATGGTATGCGTTCTTAACCTACGCTCTCTTAGTCGTTTCGTTTGGCGCGGTCGGGTTTGTTCTGGTTGAAAAATTCGGACTTCGAATGGGATTCCCGCTTTATGGACTGATTCTCCTGACGGCCGGGACCGATTTGTTTTGCCGGTTCCAGTACACCAAAAACGCGTCATTTCTGGTTGCCGCAGGATTGATACTTGTTATTTATGGGCTCGGAGAAATGAGGGGGGCTTATTGGTCCGGCGCGATTCTTACGCTGTTCGGAAGCATGCTGAGAATTGACAGTTTGTTTCCGGTCGCCGCGATTTCGGGGTTTGCGATTCTATTTTTTCTGCTCCGGCTCGAAAAAGCGAAACGGGTTAAAGCAATCATTTCGGTGGCACTTGTTTTTGTGCTTAGCCTGTCTGCCTTTATGATCAACCGGATTTCCTATCGGCAGGACAAGGAGTGGGATTCGTTTTACCGTTTTAATGAGGCGCGGGAAGCGTTTCTTGACTATAAGCTTCAGTTTATGGGGCCCGCTTACGAATACTACGATATTGGGATCCGCGAGGCGGATGTCGCTATGCTTAAAAGCTGGGATATTTATGATCCCGAGTTTTTTACGACAGAGAAACTGGAGGAGCTGTCGAAGACGGTTCCAAGGGACGATTTCTTCACGGCTCTAATCGCATTCCCTGGGGCATTTTTACCGATGCTTTTTGGCAACAGTTATGTGGTATTGCTTCTGCTTGCGTTGGCATTGGTTTTGTTGTGTTGCAAAAAGAAGAGGCTTCTCTTTCTGTTCGGTGTTCCGTTGGTTGCGATAGGGGGACTTTTCTTTTTATTTTGGCTTGGCAGAATGATTTCAAGAGTAGAGACATCTTTGGTTTTTTCGGCAGCACTGTTTCTTTTGATGCTGATCGAGGAAACGCCGAAACTGAAAAGGATAACGCTGGTTTTAGCGGGCATTTCGGTAGCGGCCGCCATCGTCTTTCTTGTCCCGCTCAAACAGGAAAACACCTACTATTTAGATACGAGACTCGGGACGCGGGATGCTTTCGAAAGCGTGATCGAGGATCGGGAACACCTATATCTTCTCGATACCGAGCATTTTGATGTCGCGATGGGGTACGACGTCTTTACCCCAAGAGAAAAGGGGTATTATGACAATATTGTTTTTTTAGGGGGATGGCTTTCCAATTCACCATTCCAGAATCGAACGCTTGAACGGTACGGGGCGGCGAACCCGTTCCGGGATATCGTAAACAGCGAAACGCTGCTGCTCTTGGATACCAACTTTAAGCATGATATCAATCTTTACATTAATATGCATTACGATGTGGCGGCGCGGCTTGTTGAATATGACGGGGACCGGGTTTATCAGATTATAAGCGAAGGATAAAAAGGAAACGCGAAGACGTTTCCTTTTTTTGTAACATTTCGCCGTGTTGTTTGTTATATAGTCAGTCAATATCAAAACGCTAAAGCGTGTTGAAACGACGGGCTTTGCCCGTCTGCACGCCAAAGGCGTGCGACTGACTATGCAGCAAGGTTAACGCCGCCACAGACGG
>CAZGYK010000083.1:2535-6876 GCA_964530485.1 uncultured Oscillospiraceae bacterium | reverse complement strand
CGTCGCCTCGTCCTCTATCAACGCTACGACGATCTCTCCGTCATCCGCGGTCTGTTCGCGGCGGGCAACAATAATATCCCCATCGAGAATCCCGGCGTCAATCATGCTGTCTCCTTTGACGCGCAGCGCAAACAGTTCACCTCTCGGGTTCTCTACTTCACAAGAAATGTATTCCTCAACATTTTGCTGCGCCAAAATTGGTACCCCAGCCGCAACCGATCCTACCAGCGGAATCTTCATTACGCTTCCGCGGCCGACAAGCGAGATATTCCGGCGCTTTCCCTTCGCAATTGTCACAAGGCCGTCCTCCTCCAAGGCATGGAGAAGGTTATACACCGTCGAGGTCGATTTAATTGAAAGCGCCTCGCAAAGTTCGCGGACCGTAGGCGGCGCATCAAACGAATTTTCAAGAAGATATTGGTACAGCTGTTCTTTCTTTGTCATTCCTGTATCCTCCTTAGCTGGCGATAGCGCATCAAACGCGATAAACATTTGTTTATAGTATATCACGCCTTCTTCATTGAATCAATGGATTTCCTGTATTCCAAAAAAAATAACTCAAAAAAGAAAAGCCAAAGCTTTCGCTTTGGCTTCCTTCTAAAGGGGTACAGTTAAATGAGGAGGAATAATGCATGTACAAAGTGTGCGGCTCTTTGTACACCTTTATTATAGAGGTGGTTCTTGAGCGATTTGTAGACTACTTGTAAAGAATCTGTGAAGGATAACTCCTAATAAATGGAACCGGCTAGCTGACCTGAAAGGCAGTTTCAAGATGTTCCGGTATCACAGCAACGCCATTTCTGATATAGCGTTGAACCATATCAGGGCGTTCATTTGTATCAGAAAATATCTGCCGCGCAAAGAGGTGTTTATTTTCGAGCATCAGATGAAAACCGTCGTAAAAGCTGTCGGGCTCGGCGGAAAAATCCGAACGGATTTCAAAATCGTATACGGTCGCCCGTTCGATCAGGTAATCCTTCATATACTGAAGTTCGTCTTCCATATGCCTTGGCCAGATCACTCGTTCATAGATGACATCGTGGACCGGCGGGAATACAAAGACCAGTTCGATACCGTTTGCATCGCAGTATTCTGCGATCTCTCCGAGCGCGTCATAAGTCTCTTGACGGAAATCAACGCCATTCATTACGTCGTAGGTTTTGCTGGCGTTTTCGTTCATCTCAATTCCATTGGTTTCGCAATACGCGGCAACCTCAATCAGAGCGTCGTATGTTTCCGTTCGAAAAGCATCCCCGCCCGTCGCAAGGTAGATTTCGGCGTATTCTTTCATCTCGATACCGTTCGCTTTACAGTACTCCGCGATATCTTGTAGATCGTCATAGATCTCTTGCCGGAATCCGGGTCCTCTCATTGCCTTATAAATATCATCGGCATATTTTTCCATGTTTGCCCGCCACTTTTCTCCCATCGTCGGATCCGGAATAATCGGGAGATGAACCGGGTCTTCAGGAATGGAAACGAGATCTTCCCTTCCGATCGCCTTAAAAATCGGATTGGTGATTTTTTGCTTGGCATTCGCCATCGCTTCCAGCCAGTAGTTCATATTGGTAGCAAACTTGAACACGCTGTCTACTTCCGCTTTCGCCTTCTCAACCCGCATGCTCTTGTTTTCGCCAACCTGTCCGCCTCTAAAGGTATAGAAATTGATCCCGAAGATCACCCGCTTCAGTTCGCAGTGTTCCGCCGCGTACCAGAACATGTCGATGCTCTCGCCGATCTCAGCGCCGCCAAACGCAAGTTTCGCGTAATCTACGCCGCTGATTTCCCTGATATGTTCTCGGGTTGTCTGAGTTTGGTGTACCGCATCGGAGAAAGCGGGAATTTTTGATAGAACGTCGTCCCAAACGCAAAGTAGTCATAGGTTTCAAAGGTAAAAAAGAAGGCAAAGAGCAATACAAACGGAATTAAAAACAACAATGTCTTTTTTATCAATCGTTTCATGTTTCTCCCCTCCTTACATGTCGGCGTAGATCGGCTGGGCAGGCATCGAGCCCTCGATCATAAAGAAAAAGAGGATCAGTATACCGGCAATGAAATAAATCAACCAGCGTTTTCTCTTTGTAAGCGACGCGATCGGGTTATAGTCAACAACTCCCGACTGTTCGGATTTGAATGTCTTTCTGTCAAGCCAAAATACAATCAGGAACGCAAGGAACATTCCGCCCCAATAGATCGCCATATAGGATAGTCCAACCGAAATTTCGTTGTCGGACAGGTCAATCATATGGTTGAGGAACGACGGAATCGCTTCGAATCGAAAACATTTCTTGAAGAAGTACCAGACATCATTGATGCTCTTCGTACTGACAAAGAGAAGCGTAATATAGAAAAAGACCATCGTATAGAGCCAGCGGATAAACCGAACGATTTTCCCAGGTTCTTTTTTCTTTTTCCTGTCTGGATTTAAGAACGTCAGATTTTCAAAAATAACCATCAAGCTTTGGCAAATGCCCCATACCGCATAGTTCCAGGACGGCGCGTGCCAGAGTCCACAGACAAAATAGACGACCATCGAGTTGAAATAGCGGCGAACACGTCCTTTTCGGTTTCCTCCGAGCGGAATATAAATGTAGTCGCGAAGCCAGCTCGAAAGAGAAATATGCCAGCGGCGCCAGAACTCATTGACCGAAATCGCCGAATAGGGAGCGTTAAAGTTTTCCATAATATCGATCCCGAGAATCTTCGCAACGCCGACCGCCATATCGGAATAACCCGAAAAATCACCGAACATCCGAATGACATAAAGAAGTTGACCGAGTATCAATATCAACCCGGTATAACCGCTTTCAACCTCGCTCATATTCGAGAAAATTCCGTTCGTAACAATCGCGATCCCGTCGGCAAGGACAACCTTTTTCAAAGCGCCGATCAAAAAGCGCTGCATTCCCTCTACCGTTCTTCCGTAGTCGAAGCTATGCGCAACCTTAAATTGCGGAAGCATCAGTTTCGAACGGTTGATCGGCCCTGCAATAATCTGCGGAAAAAAACTGACATAGAGAGCAAAATCCGTAAACCCATCAAAATCTTTATCCCAATCTACTGTCCCTTTATAGACGCTGACGAGATAGTCGATAATCATCAAGGTATAGTAACTGATTCCGAGCGGAACAATCCATTTTGAAAGCGTAAAGGTCAGGCCAACGCTATTCAAAAGAGGAGACAGTGTTTGACCAAAGAAATTGTAATATTTCAGTATCAGGAGAACCAGAATATTCAGAACAATAAAGCTTGTAAGAATGACCTTTTTCTTCTTTTGGTTTTCTTGTTCGCTAATTGCCTTACCAGCGTAGTAATTGAAAAAAATTGTCGCTGCCAAAAGGATCGCGTACTGCGGGGTTTCAAACATATAGCACACGAAACTGGAAACCAGAAGAAAAGGTTTCTGAAACTGTTTGGGAATTGTAAAATAAATTACCGCAACCGCGATAAAGAAAAGGATAAACCTTATCGAATTAAGCGTCAACGGCTGTATCAATGTTTCTATCATGATTTTCCTCTATGTTATCGTCATTTTTCATGGCAAACCCGTCTAAACATCTTCGCCATTATACCACCTTCCCTTCTTTGTTTGCAACCGAAGAGCGCCGCCCAACAAGGGCGGCGCTTTGAAATCTGCTATCTGTTTCTGTCCGCGGTTTTTATCTCTTTGCGCATACTGGGCGCACATCCTTTGGTCTATGATATTCGGCTCAATTTATGAGTTCAAAGGTCATAATGACCTTGATCGCCTTTTTCTAGGCTTCATCGCATCGAACATAAAAAAGAAGGGGCGCTTTCGCGTCCCTTCTTTGATAGATCGATTAGTCTTCTGCTCTCTTTTTGAGCTGAGCATACTTCTGTTTCGCGTTTTCGCTGGCCTTGGCGAAGAGATCTTTCGCGCGATCCGGGAAAGCGCGAGTAAGCGAGGTATAGCGGACTTCGTTCTTGATAAAGTCTTCATAGCTCTCGCTCGGCTCTTTGCTGTCGAGCTGGAACGGGTTCTTTCCTTCGAGCGCAAGGCGCGGATCATAGCGGAAGGTATGCCAATATCCGGCGGCTACCGCGCGCTTGATTTCGTTCTGTGCATTTACGAGACCGCCCTTGATTCCGTGGTTGATACACGGCGCGTAAGCGATAACGATCGAAGGACCAGGATAGCTCTCGGCTTCGTGCAGCGCTTTGAGGGTCTGATTGTAGTCAGCGCCCATAGCGATCTGGGCAACATAGACATAACCATAGCTCATCGCAATTGCGGCGAGGTCTTTCTTCTTGACTTCCTTACCGGCTGCCGCAAACTGTGCAACAGCGCCGGTCTGGGTCGCCTTGGAGGACTGGCCGCCC
>CAZGYK010000083.1:0-2525 GCA_964530485.1 uncultured Oscillospiraceae bacterium | reverse complement strand
TTGGAATAAACCTCGGTATCAAATACCATGATGTTGATATCCTGTCCGGAAGCGATGACGTGGTCAAGACCGCCGAATCCGATATCGTAAGCCCATCCGTCTCCGCCGAACGCCCAAACGGACTTCTTCGAGAGATAGTCTTTTCCAGCGAGGATTTCGCGCGCCGGAGAGCAGGCTTCGCAGGGGCACTTCTTGCCGTTGGCAAGCCAGTCTTTTTCCCATTCGGTTCCGGTCAGATCAACGTCGATTCCGTCTTCCAGCGCCGCAACAAATGCGTCTGTTGCAGGTCCGTTGGCGGTTCCGTCTTCAAAGGTGTCGAGCCACTTCTGGCCGGCAGCTTTCAGTTCCGGCGTACAATAATCAACAGCAATCATTTCTTTTGTCTTGGCGGCAAGGCGGTCGCGGAGCGCTTTCTGGCCGAGCAGCATGCCGAGACCATATTCTGCGTTATCCTCAAAGAGGGAGTTCGCCCAAGCCGGTCCCTTGCCGTCCTTGTTGACGGTATACGGGGTAGACGGTGCGCTTCCGCCCCAGATCGAGGAACATCCGGTCGCGTTCGCAATATACATTCTGTCACCAAAGAGCTGGGTGATCAGTTTGGCATACGGTGTTTCTCCGCATCCGCCGCAGGCGCCCGAGAACTCAAGCAACGGCTGCTTGAACTGGCTGCCCTTAACGGTCTTTTCGCTGAACTTCGCGGCAACTTCCGGTTTCGCGTCGATGTCAAGACCATAGGCAAAGATCGCCTGCTGCGCCTGCTGTTCATCGAGCGGTTTCATGACAAGAGCCTTCTGGCCCTGTTTGCCCGGGCAAACGTTCGCACAGCTTCCGCAGCCGGTACAGTCATTGACCGAGACAGTCATAACAAATTTCATTCCCGGAACTCCAGTCATATCAAGCGACTTGGTTCCAGCCGGCGCCGCGTTCAGCTCGGCTTCGCTCATCGCGACCGGGCGAATAACCGCGTGCGGGCAGACATAAGAACAGAAGTTACACTGAATACAGTTTTCGGTCTGCCATTCAGGGACGTTAACCGCGATTCCGCGTTTTTCATAAGCAGCCGAACCCTGCGGCATATGGCCATCTTCAGCTCCAACAAAGACAGAGACAGGAAGTTTATAGCCCTGCTGACGGCTGACTGGGTTGAGGATCTTCTCAACGAACTCTACGAGTTCCGGACGGTCACCTTCAACTTTAACCTTGACTTCTGCGTCTTTCGCGTCTTTCCAGCTTGCCGGAACGTCGATCTTGACAACGGCGTCAGAACCGCGGTCGATCGCGTCGTAGTTCATCTTAACGATGTCGTCGCCCTTGCTCCCGTAGGATTTGAGCGCCGCATCCTTCATGTATTTGATGGCGTCTTTTCCGTCGATGATCTTCGCAAGGCTGAAGAACGCAGACTGAAGGACCGTGTTGTAACGTCCGCGGAGACCAAGTTCACGGTCAATCTTGAACGCATCAATGGTATAGAGGTTGATGTTGTTGTTGGCGATATAGCGCTTGTCTTTCGCCGGAAGATTGGCTTCAAGTTCCGCCATATCCCACTGGCAGTTGATCAGGTAGGTTCCGCCCGGCTTAAGGTCTTCAACAATGTCAAAGCGGCCGACATAAGCGGGGTTGTGGCATGCGACGAAGTCTGCCTTGTTGATCAAATAGGTTGAGCGGATCGGGGATTTTCCGAAACGAAGGTGGGAAACGGTTACGCCGCCCGACTTCTTCGAGTCGTAGTCAAAGTATGCCTGCGCATACATATCGGTATGGTCGCCGATAATTTTGATCGAGTTTTTGTTGGCGCCGACGGTACCGTCGGATCCGAGACCCCAGAATTTACAGCTGGTTGTTCCCGCCGGTGTTGTATCCGGATTCTCTGTAATGTCAAGAGAAAGATGGGTCACGTCGTCGTTGATACCAACGGTAAACGGAGTTTTGGAGTTCTTCGCCTGACCGTTGCGGTAAACAGCAATGATCTGGGCAGGAGTCGTATCCTTTGATCCGAGTCCATAGCGTCCAGAAAGGATTTTCGCGCCGTCAAACGCGGTTCCGCGGGTTGCGGAGACAACGTCGAGGTAGAGCGGCTCGCCAAGCGCGCCGGGCTCTTTGGTTCTGTCCATAACAACGAGATTCTTCGCTGTCTTCGGAATGGCGGCAATCAGTTTGTCGGCGACAAACGGACGATAGAGGCGGACTTTGATGAGTCCGACTTTTTCGCCGGCGGCGACAAGATAATCAATCGTTTCTTCAATGGTGTCACAGACGGAGCCCATCGCGATGATAACGGTTTCGGCGTCGGCGGCTCCGTAGTAGTTAAAGAGGCCGTAATCGGTTCCGATACGCTTGTTGACTTCCGCCATGTATTCTTCGACAACGGCCGGAAGCTCATCATAGAACCGGTTGCTGGCTTCTCTTGCCTGGAAGAAGATGTCTGGGTTCTGGGCTGTTCCGCGGAGAACCGGATGTTCCGGGCTCAGCGCGTTTTTGCGGAATGCGTCAATTGCATCCCAGTCGACCATTTCTTTCAGCTCATC
>CAZGYK010000082.1:3469-6879 GCA_964530485.1 uncultured Oscillospiraceae bacterium | reverse complement strand
CCCTTTCCAACCTTTTTCATTTAGCATGCCAAGAAATTGCTCGTTTATCCCTCCGCGCTTGATACCTTCTTCAACAAAGACTATGCTGCTATACCGAAACGCTGACTCGACAGCTTTTGCGTCGATCGGAGAAATCACATTCAGCTTCATTAAGTCAATATCAATCTTTTCCTTCGAAAGAAGATCTTTCGCTTCGTATGTTTCAGCGAAAATTCTCCCGTAACTTACAACAAGGATACTTTTTGAATCTTCCGTTACGATCATATCGAATGTGCTGCCCGATGGTTCATAATTAGCAACCCTCGGATCCTCACTACCGCGCGGATAACGAATCGCTCTTGGCCCAACTCGTTTTGTAATCTCTTCCAGCCAGTATTCAAGTTCAGAATAGTTGCTCGGAGCAGCCAGGTAAAAATTCCCAAAAGAACTCAATAATGATACGTCAAAAAGACCATGATGTGTTTCACCATCTTCGCCAACAAGTCCGGCCCGGTCTATAGCAAACATCACATCCATATCATCTAGCGCTATGTCCTGAAACAATTGATCATAGCCGCGCTGTAAGAACGTTGAGTATACTGCAAAAATAGGGCGCTTTCCTCCCCTTGCAAGTCCACCGCAAAAAGTTACGGCGTGCTCTTCCGCGATCCCGACATCAAAGAATCGATTCGGATATTTGCGCTTGAAAAAGTTGAGTCCTGTCGCATACTTCATCGCCGCGGTTACTGCGCATATCTCGCGGTCCTGCGTTGCTATCTCAGCAAGCTTTTTGCCAAAAACATTCGAATAGCTGTCGGCAATCGAAATATCCTCATTTCCGTCTAGCGTATTGAATTTCCCAACACCATGATATGCCCCCGGGTTCTCCTCTGCAAGCGCAAAGCCCTTTCCCTTTACAGTGTTAACGTGAATCATGAGCGGGCCTTCAAACCCCTTAATATTTCGAAAAAGCCTGTTTAGTTCAAAGATATCATGTCCATCAATAGGCCCAATATAATTAAAGCCAAATTCCTCAAAAAGACGGCCGTCATAGATAGTACGGCGAAACAGCGCCTTTGACCGAGCAATTGCGCTAGCTAGGTACTCCCCTACTACCGGCGTTTTATCAAGAGCATCGCGGACGCGCTTTTTTGTATTTGAATAACTGATATCGGTTCTTAGGCGGAGAAGGTATTGCGAAAGGCTTCCGACGCTCTTTGATATCGACATGGAATTGTCGTTTAAGATTACTATCAAATTCTTAAGAGATGGATCAATTGTGTCCATCGCTTCATAGACCATCCCGCTGCCGAATGCACCGTCGCCTATTACCGCTATCACCTTTGATGGGTCTCCATCAAGCTGTTTCGCGCGCGCAAGACCAACCGCAGAAGAAAGCGCTGTCCCGGCATGTCCTGACGTAAACACGTCGTAATCGCTTTCATATGGCCGCGGGAATCCCGAAATACCGCCTTTTGTTCGAAGCGTCTTGAACTCCTCAGCTCTCCCTGTCAGCATTTTATAAACATAGGTTTGATGTCCAACATCAAAAACAACATGGTCTTCTGGAAAATCAAAACAGCGAAGCAAAGACGCCGTCAGCTCGACAACCCCAAGGTTCGAAGCAAGATGTCCGCCGTTCTCCGAGACTACGCTGAGAAGACGATCTCTGATTTCATCGCAGAGCTGAAGCATTTCGCTTGAATTCAGTTTCTTAAGATCCGATGGTTCATGAATCGTGTCTAGAATAGTATGCATATTCGTCAATTGATCCTTTTTAGTAGATAGTCTGCAAACTGCATTAAAAAGAAAGCTTTATCTCCAAAACGTGTACGAATTATCTCTTTGGCTATTTCCGTTCTTTCGTTCGCGACCTTCCGGGATTGTTCGAGACCAAAACAGGATACAAATGTATTCTTATTCTTTTCGTCGTCGCTTCCGGTAGGCTTCCCTAACGTTTCGTTGTCCGATGTAACATCAAGAATATCGTCGACAATCTGAAACACAAATCCAATTTCAGAGGAATATTCCGATAACGTTTTTAGATCAAGTTCATCTGCTCCACCAACTACCGCTCCCATAACCGACGCTGCTTGAATCAACTTTGCAGTCTTATTTCGATGGATTTCTCTAATTTGCTCTAAGGATAGATCTTTGTGTCCTTCCGAAGCAAGATCCAGTTCCTGGCCGCGGATCATACCTTCAAATCCAGCAGATTTCGAGAGGACAGAGACACAGTCGATCGCCTTTTTTGATTCCGTTATCGTTGCCAACTCTTCAAAAGCCTTGGTCAATAACCCATCGCCGGCAAGTAGCGCGACCGCCTCTCCATAAGCAATATGACAAGACGGCCGACCGCGCCGCAAATCATCATCGTCCATACAAGGAAGATCGTCATGGATCAGCGAGTACGCGTGGATCATTTCTACCGCAACAGCTGCCGGTAAGGCTTCCTTCCAATCGTCGAAAAACAATTCGTAGCTTGCCAAAGCCAGTACGCCCCGAATTCTCTTCCCGTTTCCCAAAAGACTATAACGCATTGCTTCGCGAACAACTTCTGTTTTATCGCCAGACGGCAAAGCGGAATCCAAAGCATCTTCTACAGCCAGACGGCGCTGTTGATAACAACTGTCAAATGTATTTGTCAAATTTCATTGTCCTCATAGGATATCGTCTTTTTATACTCTTCAATTGTCAGTTCGGCGCTCTCAAGCGTCTTGTTACAAAACGCAATTAATTCCGCAGCTTCTCCGAACTGTTCCAGAGCTTTCTGTAAAGGCAGTTGCCCGTCTGACAACGCCTTCATGATTTCATCTATACGCATTATTGCATCTTCAAATCTCAGGTCGATCATGGATGGATCCTTTCTTGATTTCGCTTACTTTGCATTCCGCCAAGCCATCTAAAAATTGCAGGTCTATCATATCTCCAGCAGTCAATTGATCTATATGGCGTATCTGCGTCCCGGATTTGCTAACGCTTATATATCCTCTCGCAAGCGTCCCAAGCGGGTTCAATGCATCGAGACGTCCAGCATATTCTCGAAGGGATCCACGATGACCAACTAGCTTTTTTGAAATTGACCCAACAACCCTCTTTGCTCGATAGGTTACGGCAGCATTATGATCTAAGAAGTATCGCTCTATTGTCTCAATCGATTCTTGTTTTCTGAGCTTTAACAAATCCCTATTACTTAGAAGAATGCGATTCAGAGAAGTGACCAGCGCGGATTGCGTCCTTATCAATGAGGTTGTTATTTCTCGACAATCTGGTACAGCAATTTCGACGGCAGAGGATGGAGTTGAAGCGCGGACATCCGCTACGAGGTCTAATAAGGAAACATCCGTCTCGTGACCAACCGCCGAAATATACGGTATCTTTAGAGTCGCAGCGGCGCGGACTACTGCTTCGCTGTTAAACGTATAAAGATC
>CAZGYK010000082.1:0-3459 GCA_964530485.1 uncultured Oscillospiraceae bacterium | reverse complement strand
TTAATCATTCCGATTGCATCTACAATAGATGTCTCAGACATCATCCCCTGAACTGCGACAGGAAACACGGTAAGGTGAGCTAGTGGAAACCTTCTAGACATGATACGGGTGATATCCGCTAAAGCGGATGAGTCCTTAGCTGTTATCACTGCAACACGTCGTGGATAACGCGGTAAAGGACGTTTTCTTGCTTGATCAAATAAGCCCTCATCCTGTAACTTTTGTCTAAGTTTTTCAAAGTACGCGTTCTGCGTACCTTCTCCCTGAGGGAGGATATCCTCAACAATTACCTGAAACTGTCCATCTCTTTCAAACAGTCCCGCATGACCAAGAATCAACACCTGCATTCCGTCTTTCGGAACAAACCTAAGACGGCTGGCCGACCCTCGAAAACAGACCGCTCTTACGGAGGATGACTCGTCCTTTAATGCAAAATAGAGATGCCCGGAAGCCGCGTTCGCTGTCATTCCGGAGATCTCTCCCGATACCCACAAATTTGCCAGTACGTCATCTGTCTCTAAAATCAGCTTCACATATCGGTTGAGCATCGATACTGTCAATGATTCTTTCATAACACCATCACTTCAGGTCGGATTCCTCGCCACGCACAAGGCTTCCAAGAATTCCGTTAACAAAGGAATAATCGTCGTCTCCGCCGTATTTTTTTGAAAGTTCAACAGCTTCGTTGATGATAATATTCGCAGATTTCTCATCGTCCTCTGGGCGCTTGTTTTCAGTGATCTCGTCCCAATACGTCAACTGAGCACAACTAATCCTCAGAATTGCCAGCGACGCCTTAGATATACGTGACAGGCTCCATCCCTTCAAATAGGGTTTGAAGCTCTCGTCTATTTCCAAACGATACTTATAAACCGCGCGCACCAGGTTTTGCGCGAATAAATCCGTTTCCGGTTCTCCCGTTTCTTCCGCCAGTTCCAAAGCTTCTTCGGCATCCATGGGATTGATTTCCATTTCGAACACAATGCGAAAGGCAGACTCTCGCGATTCTCTTCTTGTCATGTTATCCTCAAAAAACACCCCCAACGCATAAACGCGATGGGGGTTGTCAACTACTCAGCGTTTTTTTTCTGCGTGATACCTGAAATAATAACATCTACCCCGGAGACTGTAAGTCCAGTCATGCTCTGTACAGCATTTTTAACATTTTGTTGTACAGCGTTTGCAAGATCCGGTATACGCTTCGTTTGGTCAACAATGATGCTGACCATAATTCTCGCTACGCCTTCATGAATCTCGATTTTAATTGGACGGGTATAGTTTGTGCGGGTCAAAAGTCCCTTAATTCCGGTATTCCCGGCAGATACGCTGTCTACCCCGTCAATTTCCAATGTCGCATTTTTGGCAACAGTGGCAACGACGTCTTCAGAAATCTTAATATTGCCAACAGCAGATTGAGTATGAATCATATTATTATTCATTTTGCCCTCCATAGATATGAAAACATTATAACAGTTTTACCCCTCGAGTTCAACAGGATTCTCCTGCTTATCTGTACGGTCAAGCATCATAAGTAGGTCATCTTCCGTGATAATCGGGATATTGAGTTCCCTGGCTTTTTGCAGCTTACTGCCGGCATTTTCCCCTGCGACAACGTAACTCGTTTTCTTTGAAACTGATGAAGCGGCTTTTCCTCCATTATTTATGATTAGCGAATTGGCTTCTTCGCGGCTCATTCGTTCCAAGGTTCCGGTAACGACAAAGGTCAAACCCTGAAACTGATTCGTTTCCTTTTGGCTTTGATAGGAAAGATTGACGTCGCTCTTCGCTAGTTGATCAATCAGTTTTAGCGTTCCAGGGTTATCGAAAAAGCGGCGGACATTCGAAGCAATAACCGGACCAATTCCGTCTATCGAATTTATCTCGTCAAGAGATGATTTCACTATCGCTTCAAGCGTTCCGAAATGTTCCGCAATCAATGTTGCTGCGCGCGCGCCTACATTTCGTATCCCAAGCGCATATAAAAGCCGATCAAGGTTTCTTTCTTTTGAAAGCGTCAATGCATTTAGCATGTTATCCGCGGATTTGTCTTTAATTCTGTCTAAAGACATGAGATCTTCTCTCGCCAGATCGTATAGATCTCCGACGCCGTTTTTGAGAAGCCCCGCCGCTAGAAACTGATCGACCGTTGCCGGCCCCAGCCCTTCAATATCCATTGCGTCGCGAGAAGCAAAGTGGATTATGTTGCGTCGAAGCTGCTCCGGACATTCCGGGTTGATACAGCGCGTTGCAGCTTCATCTTCAAGGCGCACAACAGGCTGGGCACAGGACGGACAGTGGGTTGGCATCTTAAACGTACTGCTTCCTTCTAGATGGTTGTAGGCTTTCAAAACCTCGGGAATAATGTCCCCGGCTTTGTGCACATCAATCCTATCTCCGATACGAATATCGAGATCGTTGATAAAATCCTCGTTATGCAATGAGGCACGAGACACCGTTGATCCGGCTAGCAATACCGAATCAAATACTGCAGTTGGGGTTAAAACGCCGGTTCTCCCTACCTGTATTTCGATTTCGCGAAGAACAGTTGACTTGACTTCAGGCGGATACTTAAACGCGATTTGCCAGCGTGGAGATTTTGCCGTCGACCCAAGCTCTTCTCTTCCCAAAAGCGAATTTACTTTAACAACAGCGCCATCAATATCGTAAGGAAGTCCGGATCTTTCCAACCCGATTCGTTCAATCTCACCATATACCTCATCAAGATTTCTACACATTTTATGGCTTGGAGAAACCGGGAATCCCAGCGATTCCAAATAAAGCAAAACATCCGAATGATTTTCAAACGAAACGGAGGATTGCTGAAGATTGAAAATAAATATCGAAAGACCTCGTTCAGCAGTTATCGACGGATCCTTTTGTCTAAGAGAACCCGCCGCTGCATTCCGTGGATTTTTAAATGGAATTTCCCCTTCCGCCTGTTGCTGCTCAACAATTTTAGCGTAACTGTCCTTCGGCATATAGACTTCGCCACGAACCTCAAGAAATTCGATAGTTGGATCGATCGTCTTTGGTATCGATTCGATCATTCTTAGGTTGTCGGTCACATCTTCCCCGGTAATGCCGTCTCCGCGGGTTGATCCGACAGTTAAGAATCCATTTCGATAATCGAGAGAGACAGAAAGGCCATCTATCTTTGGCTCAACAATATAGCAAGCATCGGGAACCTGTTTCTCGACGCGTTCTAAAAACGCTGCTATTTCCTCTTTTGAAAACGCGTTCTGGATGCTGTCCATTTTCACGTGATGTGTTACTTTTGAAAATAGCTGTGAGCCTACGCCGCCAATCTGCTGCGTAATTGAATCCGGCGTAACAAATTCCGGATATCGTGATTCCAAATCAGTAAGCCTGGTAACGAGCTTATCATAATCGCTGTCTAAAATTTCCGATTGGTCTTTGTTATAGTATAAATCCGCATGATATGCAATTGTTTTGCGAAGC
>CAZGYK010000081.1:0-6910 GCA_964530485.1 uncultured Oscillospiraceae bacterium | reverse complement strand
AACTTTTTGTTTATCGATTCCCAAAATAACAATTTTGTTCGGAGCAGGTACCTCAATTTTGATGTCATCGTTCTCGCTCATGATAACTTGATGGGAGTATCCAAGGTTCATGACAAGATCAGATCCCTGCTTCTGGGCGCGGTAGCCGACACCCTGTATTTCCAATTCCTTTGAAAATCCTTCAGTGACTCCAACAATCATGTTGTTGATAAGGGTTCGCGTCAAACCGTGAAGCGAACGGTATTCCTTATCGTCCGAGGGTCTTGTTACGAGGATTTCCGCACCTTCCTGCTTGATTGCGAGGAGAGGGCTGAAAGAACCGTTCAGTTCCCCTTTCGGGCCTTTAACCGTAACATCGTGTCCCTGGACCTTTATTTCAACACCTGCGGGAATAACGATCGGTTTTCTACCAATTCTCGACATATGGTTATTCCTTTCTTACCAGATAAACGCGAGGACTTCGCCGCCGACGTTATCTTTTCTGGCTTGCTTGTCTGTCATGACGCCCTTCGGCGTAGAAACGATAGCGATGCCCAATCCACGAAGGACCTTCGGCATTTTTTCGCTGTTTGAATAGATACGGAGCCCGGGCTTGCTAACTCTCCTAAGACCTGAGATCGCCGGAGTACGGTCTTCCGCATATTTGAGGGTCAACTTAATCATACCCTGTTTGTTGTCTTCAGTGACCTGCATACTTTTGACATAGCCTTCGTCAACAAGAATCTGTGAAATGGACTTTTTCATGTTGGACGCAGGGATTTCAACTGTGGCATGCTTCGCAGTGCTTGCATTGCGGATGCGTGTCAAAAGATCAGCGATTGGATCTGTGATTTGCATTGTTATCCTCCCTTACCAACTTGCTTTTCTGACGCCAGGGATCTGACCTTTATAGGCAAGTTCCCGGAAACAGATACGGCAGATTCCATATTTGCGGAGATACGCGTGAGGTCTTCCACAGATCTTACAACGGTTGTAATACCGTGTAGAAAACTTCGGTGTCTCCTTCTGCTTGTTGATCATTGATTTTTTAGCCATTCTTCATTTCCCCCTTACTCTGCAAACGGGGCGCCGAGTGCCAAAAGAAGTTCTTTTGCCTCTTCGTCCGTTGATGCGGTGGTGACGAATGCGATATCCATGCCGCGGATTGCGTCAATCTTATCGTACTCAATCTCGGGGAAAATCAACTGCTCGCGCAGTCCGACTGCATAGTTCCCATGGCCGTCGAAGCTGTCCCCATTGATTCCGCGGAAGTCGCGAACGCGCGGGAAAGCTACATTGAAGAGTCGGTCAACAAATTCGTACATACGGTCTCCCCTAAGGGTTACCTTCGCTCCGACAGGCATTCCTTCACGAAGCTTAAAGTTCGCTACCGACTTTTTCGCATTACATACGATTGCCTTTTGTCCTGTGATTTTCGCAAGATCTCCGAGAATCGCTTCCATGATCTTCGGGTTGTCTCTCGCTTCACCGGCCGCTACGTTGACAACGACCTTATCGAGCTTCGGAATCTGCATTGTGCTCTTATAATTGAACTTCTTCATAAGAGCAGGGGCAATTTCTGTCTTGTAGGTATCTTTTAATCTTGACATCGTTTCCTCTCCTCTTACTAGAATGTTCCGCTGCAACCGTCTTGTTTGCAGACGCGAGTCTTTTTCCCGTCTTTGTCGATCTTATGGCCAACTCTTGTCGGCTTTCCGCATTTCGGGCAAACCGGCATAACCTT
Source organism: uncultured Oscillospiraceae bacterium (assembly GCA_964530485.1). Taxonomy (GTDB): domain Bacteria; phylum Bacillota; class Clostridia; order Oscillospirales; family Ruminococcaceae; genus WRIP01. The sequence goes on along the minus strand of CAZGYK010000081.1, from coordinate 5,187 downwards.
ACTCGCGTACATTGCGGCCTCCGCTTTTACGAGTCCGCCGATTTCTCCTTGTTTGCGGGGTTTCACATGCTTCGTGACAATGTTCTGTCCCTCAACAATAACCTTTTTTTCGTCCTTTGATACGGCGAGCACCTTGCCTTTGTTTCCTTTATCGCGGCCTGAGATGATCGCGACCGTATCACCGGTTTTAATATGGAGTTTATTCATTTATTCATTTCCTCCAATCAAAGCACTTCGGGGGCGAGGGAGAGAATCTTGAGATAGTCTTTCTCTCGGAGTTCTCTTGCCACCGGTCCGAAAATACGGGTTCCGCTCGGGTTTTTATCTTCTTTGATAATGACTGCAGCGTTCTCGTCAAACCGGATATAAGTTCCGTCGTTTCTGCGAACGCCTTTCTTGCTTCTGACGATAACCGCCTTTACGACGTCGCCCTTCTTAACCGAACCACCCGGTGCAGCTTTTTTGACCGACGCGACAATGACATCGCCTATATTCGCATATCTCCTGCGGGAACCGCCCAACACACGAATACACATCAGTTCTTTTGCCCCGGTATTGTCGGCAACCTTCAGGTAGCTTTGCATCTGTACCACAGAAGCTTCCTCCTTTCGAACCTCTTATTTCGCCTTCTCGATAATTTCTACGAGACGCCAGGATTTGCTTTTCGAAATCGGGCGCGTCTCCATGATCTTTACACGGTCGCCAATTCCACATTCGTTCTTTTCGTCGTGGGCCTTGAACTTAACCGTGCGCTTAATGAATTTCTTATACAGCTTGTGCTGCACGCGGCTTTCGATCGCAACAACGATAGTCTTATCCATCTTGTCGCTGACGACTGTGCCGATGCGGGTTTTTCTTAGATTTCTTTCAGTCTGTTCCATTTATTCTCCTTCCCGCTACTCGGCTGACTTAAGCTCGATTTCGCGGATGACGGTCTTTACCCGAGCGATGTCGTGCTTAACTTCTTTGATTCTTCCGGGATTTTCAAGCTGGTTGACAGCATGTTGAAACCGGAGATTAAACAGTTCACCTTTTAGTTCGGTGAGCTTATCCTGCAACTGGTTTGCAGAGAGGTTACGGAATTCAGATGCTTTCATATTACTTCAAAGCCTCCTGTTCCTTCTTGACAAACTTCGTCTTAATCGGAAGTTTATGTGACGCAAGTCTCATTGCCTCGCGCGCATCCTCTTCGGTGATTCCACCGATTTCAAACATGACGCGGCCCGGCTTTACGACTGCTACCCAGTATTCCGGAGATCCCTTTCCGGAACCCATGCGGGTTTCGGCAGGTTTCTGAGTAACCGGCTTATCGGGGAAAATCTTGATCCATACATTTCCGCCTCTGCGGATATAGCGGGTCATCGCGATACGGGCGGCCTCGATTTGGTTGCTCTTAATCCAGCCCGGTTCTGTGGCCATCAGACCATAGTCACCATAAGTAACCTTATTGCCGCGGGTAGCTTTGCCCCTCATGCGGCCTCTTTGAACACGGCGGTACTTAACGCGTTTTGGCAGCAGCATTTCTCGGCCCTCCTTCTCTCGGGATCCTCGGCTCGGCTCCGGTCTTCTTGGCAGTGCTGAGCACTTCGCCACGATAAATCCATACCTTTACGCCGATAATGCCGTAGGTTGTCTTTGCTTCGGCAAATCCGTAATCGATATCGGCACGGAGCGTCTGGAGAGGAATTGTTCCTTCGTGATAGCTTTCGCCTCTCGCAATGTCAGCGCCGTTCAGACGTCCGGATACCGCAGTTTTGATTCCTTTTGCTCCAAGGCGCATAGCGCGTTGGATGCTCTGCTTCATCGCGCGGCGGAAAGCAATTCTGCGTTCGAGCTGAGCAGCAATTCCTTCGGCGACAAGCTGAGCGTTGACATCCGCATTTTTGACCGCTTCGATATTGATGCTGACTTCTTTGCCGGTCATCTTTTCTAGCGAACCGCGGAGTTTATCAATTTCGGTTCCGCTGCGTCCGATAACCATACCCGGCTTCGCGCAGTGGATCGTAATTTTTACTTTGTTCGCATCGCGTTCGATTTCAATTTTAGAAACGCCGGATGCATAGAGCTCTTTCTTGAGACGCTTGCGAAGGTTATAGTCTTCGACGATCAAATCGCCAAACTCGCTTTTCTTAGCGAACCAACGGGAGTCCCAATCTTTGATAACGCCTACGCGCAATCCATGTGGATTAACTTTCTGTCCCATTTGACTTCCCCCTTCCTAAGCTTCTTTTTCTTTGAGAACAACCGTGATGTGGCTGGTTCTCTTAAGAATTCGGTTTGCGCTTCCTCTTGCTCTCGGGCGAATCCGCTTCAGCGTCGGTCCCGGAGAAACAAAACACTCGGCGACATACAGGCTGTCTTTGTCCATATTGAAATTGTTCTCAGCATTCGCGGCGGCCGAATTGACCAGCTTAAGAAGTGGTTCACTTGCGGACTTTGTGGAATACTTGAGAATCGCCTGCGCTTTTTCAAGCGGCTGATTTCTGATAAGATCCAAAACAATCTGTACCTTGCGCGGCGAAATACGGCAGTACTTGAGGAACGCTTTTGCTTGAGTTTGATTGGTTTCCATCTTAATACCTCCTACTTCGTCGTTTTGCTGCCGGCGTGCCCGCGGAAAATCCGTGTTGGGGCAAACTCACCAAGCTTATGGCCGACCATATCTTCGGTCACATAGACCGGAACATGCTTCTTTCCATCATGCACCGCAAAGGTGTGCCCTACAAAATCAGGGAAGATGGTGGAGGACCGGCTCCATGTCTGAACGACGCGCTTTTCGCCCTTTTCATTCATCTGCTGAACCTTCTTGAGCAGCGAAGGCTGAATAAAAGGTCCCTTTTTGATACTTCTACTCATATCGTCCTCCTCGATTAACCGCGACGTCTGACAATCATCTTGTCGGAAGCCTTGGACTTCTTACGTGTCTTATATCCGAGGGCCGGTTTGCCCCATGGAGTCAACGGGCCGGGATGTCCGATCGGGCTCTTGCCCTCACCACCACCGTGCGGGTGGTCGACCGGGTTCATAACGGAACCACGAACGGTCGGGCGAATACCCATATGGCGCTTTCTTCCCGCCTTGCCGATGTTGATGTTCTGGTACTCTTGGTTTCCAACCTGGCCGATCGAAGCCATACAGTTGATCGGAAGATTTCGGAGTTCACCCGACGGAAGACGAATCAGAGCATATTTGCCCTCTTTCGCCATCAGCTGAGCCGCATTTCCTGCGCTTCTTACCAGCTGACCGCCTTTTCCCGGGTACATTTCAACGTTGTGTACAAAAGTACCTACTGGGATGTTGATAAACGGAAGAGCGTTTCCGGGCATGATGTCGGCGTCCTCGCCTGACATTACGGTGTCCCCTACCTTGAGATCAATCGGTGCGAGAATGTAGCTCTTTTCTCCATCCTCATACTGAATCAACGCAATGTGAGAAGAACGGTTCGGGTCGTACTCCAGCGTGAGAACTTTTGCCGGGATTCCGTGCTTCGTACGTTTGAAATCGATCAAACGGTACTTCTGGCGGTTTCCGCCGCCTCTGTGGCGAACGGTAATTCTGCCGTTGCTGTTTCTTCCCGAGGCCTTCTTCTTCGACTCAAGAAGACTCTTTTCCGGCGCTACCTTCGACAGACCGGAATAATCTGCCGATGACATTCCGCGGCGGCCGGGCGTAGTCGGTTTGTAATGTTTGATAGCCATCTACTTCATATCTCCTTTTCAGCTTAGCGGGTCTGAGTCCCATACTTTTCGTCTTGAACGTGGATTACGCCATTGATTCAAAGAATTCAATTCCCTTAGAATTCGGCGCCAATGTAACGATCGCCTTTTTCCAGTCTGGCGTATAACCGCTGTTCATGCCTTGACGGCGATGACGTCCACGCATATGCATGGTATTTACTTTCGCAACCGAAACGCCGAACAATTCTTCAACAGCTCTTGCAATTTCGATTTTCTCTGCATCTTTCGCGACTTTGAATGTATATTTCTTCTCTCCGACAGCCAACATGCTTTTTTCAGAAATGACTGGGGCTAGAACGATATCCTGAGCGTGTTTCATTATGCGTAAACCTCCTCAATCATCTTGATTGCGTCAACAGTGAGGATAAACTTATCGCAGTTGAGGATGTCATAGACGCAAATCGTGTTGTAAAGAGCTGTGTTAACGCCCGGAATGTTGCTGGCGCTCTGGATCATAAACTCATTTTTCTCCGGCATAACAATCAGCGCTTTCCCGTCTGCCTTCAATGCTCCGAGCATCGAAACAACGGTCTTTGTCTTGTAGCTGTCCAGCGCGAGCTTGTCAACGACAATCAAATCGCCGGATTTAACTTTCGAAGAGAGAGCAGACATCATTGCGAGTTTCTGCGCTTTCTTGTTCATCGCTTTGTCGTAGTCACGCGGCTTCGGTCCAAGGGCAATACCGCCGTGGGTCCATTGCGGTGCTCTTGTGGAACCCTGGCGCGCGCGCCCTGTTCCTTTTTGTCTCCAAGGTTTTCTTCCGCCGCCGGAAACTTCCGCGCGGGTCTTGGTAGACTGTGTTCCCTGGCGCTGGTTTGCAAGATAGCGGATTACCGCTTGGTGCATGACCGGCACATTGGGTTCGATTCCAAAAACGGCGTCATTGAGCTCAATCGTGGATACCTCTTTGCCCGCCATATCAAAAACTTTAAGCTTAGCCATTGAAATACCCCTCCTTAAGCTTTCTTCACTGCGTTGCAAACGGTAACGATTCCGCCCTTCGGGCCGGGGATCGCACCTTTGATGGCGATCAGGTTGTTCTCAGCATCAATCTTGACGACAGTCAGATTCTGAACGGTCACTCTTTCATAGCCAAGGTGTCCGGCCATCTTCTTTCCCTTCATAACTCTTGAAGGGTCAGATCCTGCTCCGAGAGAACCCATATGGCGTGCAACCGGTCCTGAACCGTGTGTGCGTTTCAGCGTACGGGTATTCCAGCGTTTAACCGGGCCGGCATATCCCTTACCCTTGCTGGTTCCGACTACGTCGACGGTATCGCCGATTTCAAACGCATCCGCTTTGATAATGTCTCCGACCTGGAAGCTGGCGACATCCGAGAACTTAAACTCTCTCAGAACCTTTTTGAATCCAACATCCGCTTTTGCGAAGTGTCCCTTTAACGGTTTGTTGGTTCCTTTGACCGATGCATCTCCGAATCCGAGCTGAACTG
>CAZGYK010000080.1:3198-6937 GCA_964530485.1 uncultured Oscillospiraceae bacterium | reverse complement strand
CGCGTTTGACGAGTACCAGAACAAAGATCTCGTGTCTGATACGATGAAGTATGTTGATCTCGATACCCTTTTCAAAGAATCCGACGTGATTTCGCTTCACTGTCCGCTGTTCCCGTCTACCGAAGGGATCATCAATAAGGACAGCATTAAAAAGATGAAGGACGGAGTCATCATCATCAACAACTCGCGCGGACCGCTGATTGTTGAACAGGATCTCGCCGACGCCCTCAATTCCGGGAAGGTTTATGCCGCCGGACTTGACGTTGTATCGAGCGAACCAATTAAGGGAAACAATCCGCTCCTCAAAGCTAAGAATTGTCTGATCACACCGCATATCAGCTGGGCGCCGAAGGAATCCCGCAAGCGCCTGATGGATATTGCCGTATCGAATCTTGAACAATTCCTGGCCGGGAAGCCTGTCAACGTAGTAAACCCGTAGGAGACTACGGGTGCAAAGCCGGCTGTTGAGATTCAGCCGGCTTTTTGATATATTAAAAAGATAGTAAGTGCGGGCTGGTCGTGCGGAGCAGTGTGCAGAAGTTTTGGTAATGTTGAGGTGTTGTTATGGTAGAACAAAGTTTTATGGCAGTTTATGACAAAATGAGAATCGCATTTTATCGCAGAATATTTTCAAAGGTAAAGGAACGGGAAGGCTCTCTCTCCGCGACCGAGATGTTTTCGGTAGAAATCATTAATAGCCTTGGACGGCCGACGATTGGGGAGTTTGCTGATTTTGTCAATATCTCGCTTCCGGGGGCAACCTACAAGGTCAACGCGTTGGAAAGCAAAGGGTATGTCCGAAGAATTCGTTCGGAAACCGACCGGCGCGAGAGCTATTTGGAGCTGACCCAAAAGTACTACGACTACGCTTCGTTAAACGAACAGGCCATGACAGAGATGTTTCAAAAGATCAAGCAGCGTTTTACGGAGGAGGATCTTGAACGGCTGGATCAGATGATGATTTTTATGGCAAAAGAAATGGACTAATAATAAAGGGTTCTGGGGATACTGGAGGAGTACGGTTATGGCTATGAATTTCTGGGATTACGACATATGGTCATTTTTGGTGACGATGACCATTTTACTTGCGGGGATGATGGTTGCGAATATGCTCCGGCGGCTGATTCGTCCGCTTAGACAGTCGTTGATCCCGAGTGCGGTTCTCGGCGGCTTTATCGTTTTACTTGTCGATTTTATCTTTAAGAGCGTTTTCAAGATTGTTTTATTTGAAAATGTCATGTTGGAATCGCTGACCTATCATGGGCTCGGCCTTGGGTTTGTTTCGATTGCGCTGAAAGACGACGGGAACAAAGAAGAACAGAAGAAAGAACGGAAAACAATTTTCAATTTCGGAGTCACCGTTGTTTCAACCTACTTGTTACAGGCGGTACTTGGACTGATCGTCACGATAGGATTGTTTTATATGATCCCGAACGTATTTCCGGCGAGCGGTTTGATTTTGCCGATGGGGTTCGGCCAAGGGCCAGGACAGGCGTACAACTGGGGACACAACTATGAGGCAACCTGGGGATTTTCTGACGGGACCAGCTTCGGTCTTACGATAGCGGCAATGGGCTTTGTCTCTGCCAGCATCGGCGGCGTGATTTACCTGGAGCGCCTGAAAAAGAAGGGACTTGTAAAGCTTTCAGATGATAACGAAGAGGTGGAAGATCTCTCGATGGAGCATATCACGAAGAAGGGGGAAATTCCTCTTTCCGAGTCGATGGACAAGCTTACGGTTCAAGTTGCGCTGGTTTTTATTGCTTACGCGATGGCCTACGTGATGATGCTTGGGTTCAACGTCATCATTGACACAGGTGTTTTGGGCGATTTTGGGGTCAATACGTTGCAACCGCTGATTTGGGGATTCAATTTCCTCTTCGCTACAATCAGCGCGATGATCTTAAAAATGATCTTAAAAGGTCTCAAGAAGAGCGGGATCATGAAGCGAGAGTATACAAACGATTTTATGCAGACGCGAATTTCCGGGTTTATGTTTGACCTGATGGTGGTTGCGTCGATAGCGGCGATCAATCTTTCCGCGTTCCGTATCCGCTCGTTTGTCATTACCCTCATTACATTATGTGTTGTCGGAATGATAGCGACCTATTTCTATTGTGATTATGTTTGCAAGCGGATGTATCCGACCATTCGTCATGAATCATTCCTCGCGCTTTACGGAATGCTAACCGGAACCAACAGCACCGGAATCATCCTTCTTAGAGAGATAGACCCGATGTTCAAAACACCGGTTGCGAAGTATCTCGTGTACCAGGTTCTTTATGCGAGCATTTTTGGTTTCCCGCTTATGCTTCTGATGGGATTTGCGCCGAGAGATTTGGCGAGCACCATGATTACGCTCGGTATCTGCCTTGCGTTCTTTGCCGCAATGAACCTCCTTCTTTTCAGGGAAAAGCTGTTTTCGAAGAAGAAAACTACGAAGTAACACCGAATTGACAGTTTTTTAACTGATTTCTTAGGAATTTTGATAGTTGATATTTAGAAATGCCGCCATTATAATAAATAATGGCGGCATTTGTTAATTATTTGAGAAATTAATATGAATAACCGCCACAAGAAGTATTCAATCCGGTAAAAGAACCCCGGGTTAATTCATGTATTAGGAGACGGTTTTATGAAAAAAGTTCAGTTTACGGAAACGGTGTTGAGAGATGCCAACCAGTCGCTGATCGCGACCAGGATGAGTTTCGACGAGTTTGAGCCAATTCTCTCGACAATGGACAAGGCGGGATACTATTCTGTGGAATGCTGGGGCGGGGCTACTTTTGACTCTGCGCTTCGTTTCCTGAATGAAGATCCGTGGGAACGGCTTCGCAAAATTAAGGAAAAAATGCCGAATACCAAGCTTCAGATGCTTCTTCGCGGACAAAACTTGCTTGGATACCATCACTATTCCGACGACGTTGTGCGGCGCTTTGTTGCACGCTCGATCGCAAACGGAATCGATATCATTCGTATTTTTGATGCGCTCAACGACCTTCGAAACATCAAAGTTTCGGTTGAAGAGACAAAGAAAAACGGGGCAATCGCGTCCGGAACCATCTCCTACACAACCAGCCCGGTTCATACGCTTAAAAAGTATGTTGAGCTTGTAAAAGAAATGAAGAAAATGGGCGTTGATACCATTTGTATCAAAGACATGGCCGGCGTCATGAGCCCGAAGGAATGCTACGACCTTGTCGGCGCAATCAAGGATGCAGTTGATCTTCCCGTTGTTCTTCATACCCATATGACAACCGGTCTTGGATTTATGACCTACCTCAAAGGCGTCGAAGCCGGAGCGGACGTCATCGATACGGCGATCAGCTGTTTTTCAGGCGGAACCTCCCAGCCAGCTACCGAGACGCTTGCTTACGCGTTGCGCCAGTTCGGCTATGAAGTTGACCTGAAAGACGATGTTCTTAAAGAAATCAACGATTACTTTAAGCCGGTTCGTTCGAAATATCTTGAGAGCGGCGTATTGGATCCTCTGGTTCTCGGAACCGATTCCGACGCGCTCAGCTACCAGATTCCCGGCGGAATGCTTTCCAACTTGATCTCCCAGCTTAAGATGCAGAATTCGATGGACAAATTCAACGATGTTCTCGTAGAGACCCCGAAGGTTCGCGCTGAGCTTGGTTATCCGCCGCTCGTTACTCCGATGAGCCAGATGGTCGGCGTCCAGGCGGTCAACAATGTTCTTTCCGGCGAACGCTACAAGAACGTTGGAAAAGAGATC
>CAZGYK010000080.1:0-3188 GCA_964530485.1 uncultured Oscillospiraceae bacterium | reverse complement strand
GCAAGATTGACGCCGATGTTAAAAAGAAGGTACTCGGCGACGAAAAGCCAATTGAAGGCCGCTATGCAGATTCGCTTGACAAAGATGAATTTAATAAGACAAAAGCCGAAATTGGCGACTTGGCCAAGACCGACGAAGACGTCCTCTCCTACATCGCTTTCCCGCAGGTAGCTGAAAAGTTCCTGAAGGAACGCAGGGAAAAAGAGGAACACCAAGTGAACTATACCATCGAGGCGATGGATTAAGGAGGAGAATATGGGCTTTGTTGATTCATTGTTGGTATCACTGCTTGGAATGTCTGTTGTGTTCCTTGTATTGATTATACTGATGACCTTTATTACCATCACATCCAAGGTTTTGGGAAACAATAAAAAAGCGCCGGCTCCGGCAGCGGCGGGAACAGCTTCCGTTGCACAGCCAGCTGCTGCTGCGGCCCCAGTCTATGCAAAGGGAAGCGCCGGAACGGTTAAGACGTTTGACGTGCCCGACCGGACGGCTGCGATGTTGATGTCGATCGTTGCGGAACAGAGCGAGACCCCGCTTAACCAGCTGAAGTTTTTGTCCATTAAAGAAGTCGATGCGAAATAACGCTTCGTCAGTAGATTATTACGAAAGAGGAACCGTATTATGAAATATAAGATTACACTGAACCAAAAAGTATATGAGGTTGAGGTAGAAAAAGGCGAAGCGACGTTGTTAAATGAATACGCAGCAACAGCTGCACCTGTAGCCGCTCCGACACCTGTGGCGGTTGCCGCCCCGGCGGCTCCAGCGGCAGCACCTTCCGCTGCTCCGGCAGCCGGGGGAAGCGGAACCGTAACCGCTCCGCTTCCGGGAAGCATTTTTGACATCCGCGTAAAGGCCGGAGACGTTGTAAAACCCGGCGACATTCTCTTTATTATTGAAGCGATGAAGATGGAAAACGAAGTTGTCGCAGCGACCGGCGGCAAGGTAGGCCAGATCCTCGTTTCCAAGGGCGATACCATCGAAACCGGAGCTGCGCTCATGGTTTATGAAGGTGGATCGGCTCCCGCAGCCGCGGCGTCTGCTCCTGTAGCAGCAGCCCCTGTTGCTGCTCCTGCTCCGGCAGCCGCTCCTGTTGTTCCAGCCGCTGCGCCAGCAGTTGCTGCAAACGGCGAACCAGTTAACGCTCCGCTTCCGGGAAGCATCTTTGATATCAAGGTAAAAGTCGGCGATGCGGTGAAAACCGGAGACGTACTTGTTATCATTGAGGCGATGAAGATGGAAAACGAAGTTGTTGCGGCGAAGAACGGAACCGTTGCTCAAATTGCCGTAAACAAGGGTGACAGCGTTGAGACCGGAGCGCTTCTCCTGGTTCTTGCATAGGAGGCGTATGAATGAATATCTTAAACAGCCTCGTTGAACTTTGGAACGCATCCGGGTTCATGATCGATAACGACATCAAAGAGTTTGGATTGCAGCTTTTGATGATCGGAATCGGATGTGTCCTTCTATATCTCGGAATTGTCAAAAAATTCGAGCCGCTGCTTCTGATCGGCATCGCGTTTGGAATTATTCTGACAAACCTGCCGGGAGGGGGACTCTTCCACCCGGAAATGTGGACCGGCGACGTTAACTACAGCGCTGTTCTGCATGACGGAGGGGTTCTTGACCTCTTCTATATCGGGATCAAGACCGGTATTTTCCCCTCGCTGATCTTTATGGGCGTCGGCGCGATGACCGACTTCGGACCGATGATCGCGAACGCGAAATCCATGTTGCTTGGCGCGGCCGCCCAGCTTGGCATCTATTGTGCATTTATTCTGGCGATGCTTCTTGGATTTGCTCCGAACGTAGCGGCATCGATCGGAATTATTGGCGGAGCGGACGGCCCGACCGCTATCTGGTTAACCAAAATTCTTGCGCCTGACTATCTTGCGCCGATTGCGATAGCCGCCTATTCCTATATGGCGCTGATTCCTCTGATTCAGCCGCCGATTATGAAGGCGCTTACGACAAAGCAAGAACGCGAGATCAAAATGGAACAGCTTCGTCCGGTTTCGAAGACCGAGAAGATTGTGTTCCCGATCGCCGTTACCATTATTACCTGTTTGATTCTCCCGTCAGTAGCGCCGCTTCTTGGCTGCCTGATGCTCGGCAACCTCTTCCGTGAATGCGGCGTTACCGAACGGCTTTCGGATACGGTTCAGAATGCACTGATGAATATCGTCACAATCATGCTGACGACATCGGTTGGCGCGACAGCAGTTGCGAAGAACTTCCTTCGCCTTGAAACGCTTATGATTATTGCCCTTGGACTGTTTGCGTTTGGTTTCTCGACAGTCGGCGGCATTCTTCTTGGAAAACTGATGTGTAAACTCAGCGGCGGAAAGGTCAACCCGCTGATCGGTTCGGCCGGCGTTTCGGCGGTTCCGATGGCGGCGCGCGTTTCCCAGGTTGTCGGCCAAAAAGCGAACCCCAGCAACTTCCTTTTGATGCACGCGATGGGACCGAACGTCTCCGGCGTTATCGGTTCGGCGGTTGCGGCGGGATTTCTTCTCGCGATGTCGAAGATTTGGTAATTGCAAGTTTTTAGTTTGGTTGATTCATTTTTGCAAAAGGGGTACACAGTACCCCTTTTGCTTACAAAAAAGCACAACAGCTCTTGAGGGTCGTATCAATATCTGCGACTTACATTTTGTGAAATATTTCGCTATTTTTTCTGGATTTGTGATATAATGATTTGCAAGAAATCATAACGAGAAATTCGTAATGACGATTCATAAGCAAAGATTCTGATGATAAAAAGGAGTTAAGTTATGGCACTGACTGAAAACAAGGCAATCCTTGGTTGGATTGAAGAACAGGTTCAGCTTTGTAAACCCGACCGCGTAATTTGGATCGACGGAAGCAAGGAACAGCTCGACAGCCTTCGCGCTGAGGCAATGGCGTCCGGAGAGATCATCAAACTCAACGAAGAACTTCTACCGGGATGTTTCCTCCATCGCACCGCGATCAATGACGTTGCCCGCGTAGAGAACCGTACATTTATCTGCGCGCCGTCAAGAAAAGAAGCCGGCCCGACCAACAACTGGATGGATCCGGCGGAAATGCGCGCCAAACTTCGCAAGCTTTATGACGGCTCAATGAAAGGCCGTACAATGTATGTTATCCCGTATTCGATGAGCGTCGTCGGATCGCCGTTTGCAAAAACCGGAATTGAGCTG
>CAZGYK010000079.1:2238-6999 GCA_964530485.1 uncultured Oscillospiraceae bacterium | reverse complement strand
CCTTGACCCTTTACTTTTTGAAGGGCGGAATCTTTAAGGATATGAAGGAGAAAAAACAGATTCTGGTGATTCGTATCCTGGTTGTCGTTTTTATCCTGATCTCGGTTGCGGTAGCGATTTTACAGTACACAAATAACCTTGCGTTTATTGCCCAGCTGATGGGAATTTCTTGGGGCGCGCTTTCCGGATCGTTCCTTGGACCGTTCGTCTTCGGACTGTTCTGGAAACGGACAACCAAGGCAGGAGTTTTTGCAAGCTTCCTGTTTGGCGTAGGATTTACCGTCGGCAATATGATTTTTGGTTTTATGTCGTCTCCGGTTACGGCGGGCGCCGTTGCAATGCTCGCATCGTTCGCAATCGTATTCTTTGTCAGCCTTGTTACGAAAAAGCCTTCTCCTGAGTTGATTGATCATGTCTTTTCCTGCTATCATGATACGGCAGTCGTGAAAAAAATAGCCGTTGACGAGCAGGACTAGTATGGAGAAATAACATGCCCTTCTTTGAATATGGGAGTTTGGAACTAGACTACCTGAGCAAAAAAGATAAGCGTTTCGCTGCGGCGATCGCTCGTATTGGAATAATCGAAAGGGAAGTTGAACCTGACCTTTTCGCGGCACTAGTCAACTCGATTGTCGGTCAACAAATTTCTACGAAAGCCCATAAGACTATCTGGAACCGGATGAAGGAAACGCTTCATAGCATAACGCCCGAAACGATTTCATCGTATGATCTCGATCGATTACAGCAATTTGGGATCAGCTTTCGTAAAGCGGAATATATTAAGAACGCTGCGGATCAGGTTCTTTCGGGGGCGCTTGATATTGAAACTCTCCGGGGAATGGACGACAGCGCAGCAATTTCGGAGCTTGTAAAACTCCCGGGAATCGGCGTTTGGACAGCGGAGATGCTGTTACTCTTCTCGCTTCAAAGAAGTGACATTCTCAGTTTTGGCGATTTCGCGATTATCCGGGGAATCAAGAAGCTGTATGGACATAAAACCGTTGACCGGGAACGGTTTGAGCGATATCGAAAACGGTTTTCCCCGTACGGATCGGTTGCAAGCCTATATCTTTGGGCAATCTCAGCGGAAGAATAGGCAGCGCATGTTTCATCAGAAAAAGCTCTTTGAATTGTATAATTCAAAGAGCTTTTTGTATGAAAATCGTCGACTTATGCTTTTTTTACGGGATAGCAGGCTTCGGTAATCCAGTTTTCGGGATTCGGATCCTGTCCCGGCGAAACATGGAGGATATTAAACATCGGCCCGTTCATCTCGTATCCGTTTGCTTCGATAAACCGACCTACAGCCTGGTTGACTGCTCCCATTTGATCATAGCTTCCATGGAATGTAATGGAGGCTACGGTCACTTGACCTCTTCGGTATCGGGATAACTCCCCTTTACAGTGCTCTGAACCTCGACATCTACGTCATGTTCCTTAAACTCTTTGTCATGGTAGATTGAGACGCCCATCATCGGTTCGCCAGGTTGTACCCGAAGCGTCTGGAACGCTTCGAACAGTTCTTGCCAAAGGATGCCTTCTTCTTCATACGAAGAGATTATTTTACGAAGACTCATCACGTTTCGTTCAGGGATTTCTTTGATAACGACATTGTATTCCATTTGCTTCTCGCCTTCCTTCATAATGGCTATCGCCTGATTAAGAAGGTCTGATTGAATCCGGATACGGTCCATTTCTTCTTCGAGTTCTGACTTTCGGATTGAATAAAATTGTTCGACATTGGCTCTTCCGGAAATCATTTCTCCGATCGATGCCAGAGAAAACCCAAGAGATTTTAACCGTTGGATTTTGTTGGCGTCGGAAAGCTGTTTTGCCGAATAAGAACGATATCCTGTAAACTCATCCACGCTTTCAGGGGTGAGCAGTCCGATTTTGTCATAATGCCGCAGCATTCGGATACTGATATTTGAAAGCCTCGAAAAATCGCCGACCCGGAACATATTGACCTCCTGGTTGTTTGATAGAAGACGCGCCCTCTGAAATGAGTATAGTCTCTCACACAGTGTCAGAGTCAAGGGTAAATTTTATCGAAAAGTATCGGAAATTCTTAGCAAATTAAGCTGACAAGATCCAGCTTTTTTGAGCCCTGTCTTGGAAGATCACATCGGTTTTAGATTTTTATGAAGCCTCTCGATCATCCAAGAGAGACGGCTCACTTTTCCGGTTTCTGTTTTTGCATCAAAATATGCGCGTGTATACGTTTTTTTTACGGATGGAGACATCGCCAGAAAATTACGGTAAGCTGGCTCGTGTCCTTCTAATAAATTGGATAAAAACGCAATTTGCTTGTCTGTAACGTCAGGGGATTTTAGCGCGTCCCACTGGCCGTTCCTTTTTGCTTCCGCAATTTTCTCCCGGCCATAATCGGTCATGATTCCCCGCGTTTCCAGATCCTGCACCAACTGTTTATTCTTTTCTGACCATTTGCTGTTTGCTCTGCGGCATGCAAAGTATTTCTTATACTTTGTGCTGTCAATGCTTTGCATTTGACCGTCAATCCAGCCGTAGCAAAGGGCTTCTTCAAGCGCTTCGGCAGCAGTTAGCGTATCTGGTCCATCCTTTTTTCCAAAGAGAAGCCATACCCCGGCGCTGCTAGTACCATTTTTATCTAACCATCGGCGAAAAGATTCCCTGTTAGAAAACGTTAGGATTTCATCCATAATGTGCCTCTCATACAATTTTTTCTGTAGTAATATGCTTGATTTATAGACTTCTTAGTTTTTGTCCTCGTATGAGGTGCTGTTCTGAGACTGTTCAAGAGATTCGCGATACTTTTTCGAAATCCGTACTTGCATTTCAAATCAAAAAGCAAATCTCGGATGTGTCCTCAATTTTTGTGGGACGAATTTCAATGTTCATAATGCCCTCCAATCAAATTCGGCGCGCTATGGGTTCTGAATCCAAAAACTTGCCGAACGTTCGCCGCCGTTAACAAAGACCTCTACAGTCATCGTGTCCCGGAGAATTTTGATATCGCTGATGTTATCCATCGTCAATTCGACGACATCTTCTTCCCCGTCAGAGCAGATAACCGAATTGTTTTCAATACGGACGTGTTCATCGGAATCGGTCAATAGATGTAAAGCTTCTTCAACGGGGTAGTTATATAATATTCCGTCTTTATAACGAAGTTCCCGCGGAATGGAAAGCGCACCGGCATAGTCTCGGTCGGTTACTTTTGGTTTGTTCCAGCTATAGAGCCATCCGATCATGATGCGCCGGCCCTTTCCGTCGAGAAAGGTCTGGGGAGCATAAAAGTCCGGCCCGGAATCGAGCAGAAAAGTCTGTTCGATATGGAACGTCTTTTTATCGAACGTTCCTACGTTGAAGCGAACGTGATCCTTTTTTTGCTTCATCACCGAAAAGAGCAAAATGTCTTTATCTTTGAGGCGGAACAGGTTTGGACATTCGATCACGGGACCATATTCTCTAGAATCAAGCAGCAGATCGACATAATCCCAGTTATAAAGGTCGTCGGACACAAAAAAGGGAGCCTTTCCGGTCCCGTCTACGCCGGTTCCGAGAACCATGTAATAGCGACCGTCGTATTCTGCGACAGACGGATCGCGAAAGTCAACGGTTGTTCCGACAGGGTTATCCCGAATGATAGGGTTGCCTTCGTACTTTGTAAAATGGATTCCGTCGTCGCTGTAGGCCAATGACTGAGTTTGACCTAGCTTTTCGGATACGGAAGTATAGAATAAATAGAGGCGGCCGTCTTTTACGATAGATGTCCCGGAAAAGCAGCCTCGGCCGTTGTCGTAGGGCATATCCGGATAGAGCGCAACCGGAAGTTCCTCCCAATGAAGCAGGTCGTCGCTGACGGCATGTCCCCAATGCATCGGTCCATGAGTTGGCGCGTCAGGATAAAACTGGAAAAAGGAATGATATCTTCCCTGGAACCAGACAAGTCCGTTTGGGTCATTGATCCAGCCTGTTTTTGGCTCGAAATGATATTGAAGACGATTCATGCTACACCTCCATAGATTGATCTAAATTAAGTATATCATAAGGATAGGAGTTGCATGAAAAGAATCCTTAACTGGAAGATTTTTTATTGCGCTTGTTTCATCCCCGACTTAATTATATAATAGTCAGTGAAAAGTGCAGGATTTGAGATCGAAACTTGCAGCAGGCAGATAACAATAATGGCTGCCGCATATTGGAGGATGGTATGGAAAAAGACCTACTCAAAACGATAAAAGATCGGATGCCCGAATTCTCAAAAGGGCAGAGAAGTATCGCGAACTATATTCTTGAACACTATGATGAAGCCGCATATATGAACGCTGCGATGCTTGGATCGGTTGCAGATGTCTCTGAATCGACGGTTGTTCGTTTTGCGATGCAGCTTGGGTACAAAGGATATCCTGAGTTTTTGCGCGACCTGAACGATCTTGTCAAATCGAAATTGACTGCGATCCAACGCGTTGGAGTTGCGAAGATGCTGATCGGAGAAGAAGATATTGTCGAGCGTGTTTTGACGTTGGACGCCGACTGTGTCCGAAAAAGCATCCGCAACGTGAACAGAAAGGACTTTGATGCCGCTGTCAGCGGAATTATTGAAGCGGAATCGATCTATATTCTTGGGATTCGAAGTTCCTCTGCGCTGGCTGTTTTCTTGAATTGTTATTTCTACTTGTTATTATTTTCCCATAATACGGTTTCCTGGCCATCATCAACAAACACAATTTTATTTATTTTTCTGAATTCCAACTGTGTCATTTTTGATTGATATTC
>CAZGYK010000079.1:0-2228 GCA_964530485.1 uncultured Oscillospiraceae bacterium | reverse complement strand
CTTTCGATGATGTTCAAAAATGTGCGGTTGATTTCCAGTACATCAGCGAGCGAGATGTTCGAACAGATTCGCGCGATCGGTGAAAAAGATATTATGATTGGAATCAGTTTCCCGCGTTACTCTCAAAGGACAGTAAAAGCGCTAGACTACGCAAAAAAGCGCGGCGCAAAAGTTCTTTCGATTACCGATTCGGAGCTGTCTCCTCTTGTGCCTCTTTCAGACTATAAATTACTGGCTAAGAGCGAGATTATGTCTTTCGTCGATTCGCTCGTTTCTCCGCTCTCGGTGATCAATGCATTATTGTTTGCGATCGGGATGCAAAAGCAGGAGGAACTCCGTAGCGCACTGATTGAGCTGGAAGAGATTTGGGAAGAATATGACGTTTATGACAAAGGAACTGGTAATGACGACGAAATGCTCTGACATTGACGTTGTAGTGATTGGCGCCGGCCCCGCGGGTTTGATGGCTGCCTGTTTTGCGGCGGAACGAGGGCTTTCTGTAGCCGTCATCGAAAAAAATGACTTGATCGCCAAAAAGCTCCGGATTACCGGAAAAGGCCGTTGTAACCTGACCAATGACTGTGACGAAGAAGAGTTTTTACGGAATGTCCGCCGAGGCGAAAAATTTATGTATAGCAGCATCCGCGGCTTTTCTAGCCGGGATGTCATCCGTTTTTTTGAATCTCGAGGACTGCCTTTGGTAACGGAGCGTGGGAACCGGGTATTTCCAAAAAGTCAAAAGGCAGCGGACGTCGCCGAGGTTTTGATCAAGGCGGTAAAAGATGTCGGAGCAACAATTCGAAAAGGGAATGTCAAAGAGGTTTTAACAGAAAATGGCGCTGTGTCCGGAGTAACTACAGACAAAGGAGAGACGATTTTCTGTAAGGCTGTCATCGTAGCGACAGGCGGAATTTCCTATCCGAAAACGGGGAGCACAGGGGATGGATATCGAATTGCGAAAAAATATAACCACCGCGTTGAAAAACCGCTCGGCTCTTTGGTTCCGATAGTCTGTGACAATGACGAGTCGGAGTTGCAGGGTCTTTCGCTTCGCAATGTTGAACTGACAGCGAAAAAGGGAGATCGGATTCTTTTTTCAGAGCAGGGGGAAATGCTTTTTACCCATTTTGGTGTTTCCGGACCTCTTGTATTGACGATGTCTTCCCATTTGGTAGGAGAGGACCTTCGTGAAATAAGAGCATCGGTGGATCTAAAACCTGCGTTGGAGCGGGACGTACTCGATAAGCGGGTGCTCCGTGATTTTAGTAAAAACAGCAACAGGGATTTCAAGAACAGCCTCGATGAACTGTTACCGAAGAAAATGATCCCGGTTGTGATAAAGAGAAGCGGAATTGATCCCGAAAAAAAGGTTCGCGATATCACAGCAATAGAGCGCTCGGCACTGATCGATACGATCAAACAATTTCGTTTATCACTTTCGGCGTTTCGTCCTGTAGAAGAAGCAATTGTGACGGCGGGAGGGGTTTGTCTTGATGAGATAAACCCGAAGACGATGATGTCGAAAAAGGTAGATAATCTTTACTTTTCTGGCGAAGTTTTAGATGTGGACGCGTATACGGGAGGGTTTAACCTCGGAATTGCGTTCGCAACCGGGGCCGCTGCCGGAAAATATGTGCTTCAAGAGCCGAAGAAAAAGAAAGGGACAGTAGAGGAATGAAAGCAATAGCAATTGACGGTCCTTCCGGCGCCGGGAAGAGTACGATGGCTCGAAAACTTGCTGAGCAGCTTGGATATATTTATGTGGACACAGGTGCTCTTTATCGCGCTATCGGGTTTTATATGTTGTCTCGAGGGGTGGATGTCGGGGATGAAAAAACTGTTTCACCGCTGCTTCCCGGGTTAACCGTTGAAATTCGGTATGTTGACAAGGAACAGCATGTCTTCTTAAATGGGTCGGATGTAAGCGGCAAGATCCGGACTGAAGCGGTCTCTATGGCTGCTTCTGCGGTTTCGGCTCTTCCGTCTGTTCGACAATTTCTCTTGGAACTTCAGAGAAAGCTTGCGAGAGAAAACAATGTTGTGATGGACGGCCGTGATATTGGAACCGTAGTACTGCCGAATGCCGACCTCAAAATCTTTTTGACAGCATCGCCCGAAGAACGCGCCAAACGCCGTTACCTCGAATTGATCAACAAGGGGATGTCGGCGGATTATGATGCCGTGCTAGAGGATCTTAGAACGCGGGATTATAATGACAGTCACCGAGA
>CAZGYK010000078.1:4793-7044 GCA_964530485.1 uncultured Oscillospiraceae bacterium | reverse complement strand
TCGATGTCGGAGACCGGCTCCGGCGCTCTCCAGAACCCGACCGGTTCAGCCGTTAGAACTGGATCCTGCTGTGGAAGATCTTGATACGCCGCGCCCATATTTTGGTAAGCGTCAGGTTCCGCGTGGTATGGGATTTCAGGTACCGTCGTCGGTATCTGTAAAGACCATTGCGGAAGCGAAAACCTATCGATGTCAGAGACCGGTTCCGGTGCTCCCCAGAACCCTGCTGGTTCAGGTATTAATACCGGGGCCTTAGTGGCTCCGCTTTCATTTGGATCGATGCTTGGCTCAGCCTGGTACGGACCTTCCGGGATTGCCGACGGATGCCGTTCAAACGATTGCGGCATCGAAAACCCGTCGTTGTCGGCGATCGGTTCCGGCGCTTTCCAATATCCTGCCGGTTCAGTCGCTAGAACTGAATCCTGCTGTGGAAGATCTTGATGCGTCGCGCCCTCATTTTGGTAGAGGTCGGGCTCCTTCTGATACGGAGCGTCCGGCGTTTCTGATGGACGTTGCTCAAACGATTGCGGCATTGAAAAACCGTCGCCCGACTCTGATTCTATTTGAATTGGGTCATTGATAACCCGGTCGTTGTGTTCATTAACTTCCGGTATTTCTTCTTTTGCTTCAGGAAAATAAAAGCCATCAA
Source organism: uncultured Oscillospiraceae bacterium (assembly GCA_964530485.1). Classification (GTDB taxonomy): domain Bacteria; phylum Bacillota; class Clostridia; order Oscillospirales; family Ruminococcaceae; genus WRIP01. The sequence continues at coordinate 6,395 of CAZGYK010000078.1, read as the reverse complement.
AATAGAAATCCCCGGTAGGCTGGGGCTGAATGTCAGACTTGACATCCTGTAGAACATCTTGTTGACCATCACTAACGCCATCCACCAAACCACTCTGGCTCTCGGAACCGAAACGTCCTTCGGTATCAATCAAGGGAATATCGCTAGTTTCTACAGATCGTTCTTCACTCTCGTTTGCATACTCCAACGAAGTATCTTGGGAAGATATAGGAATTTCTTGCGGCTCCTGCTGTTCCTGTTTTCTTTCAGGCAGAGGCTGATAGATTGGTTCTACTCCTTGGCCAAGAGTCTCCGGCGGTACCTTTGGATCGGCCTGCGGAGCCTCCGGAACATGATAGGTAAAACTGAGCGACGAAACAAAGCTCGATGCCGACTTATTTACATCAGACGAAAAGCGTCCTCTGTCCGTTTCCTGCGGTTGATAGACAGCTTTCGAATCAAACTGAAAAGAAGCACTCTGCCTTAGCGGCTCTTTCTCGACATTCCAATTGACATTCCAAGCGCCCGGCTGATGACTGTCTCTTGTTTCAGCTGTCTGCTGTTTTGGTTCTCCATAAACGCCCTGCCACGGGTTGAATCCAGAGGATTGTTCCGGTTGAGGCTGTTTAATCTCTATGACTTCCGGACGATAAACGGTACCCGGTGCCGGTTGTCCAGGATATTTTGCTTCCGTATCCTCGGGAATTTCAGTTCTTATATTCCCCCGCGGCCGATAAATCGGCTGATTCGAAACATCCCCCGCTGACGATTTTGGTTCAGGCGAAGACGGTTGTACCGGAACTGCCGGTCTTTGCGGCATGGGTTCCGGCATCGGCTGTACCGGTGCTACCGGTCTTTGAGACACGGGTTCCGAGATCGGCTGTACCGGAGCTGACGGTCTTTGAGACACGAGTTCCGGCATCGGTTGTACCGGCGCTGCCGGTCTTTGCGGCATAGATTGTGGCATCGGCTGCGCCGGTGCTGCCGGTCTTTGCGGCATGGGTTCCGGCATCGGCTGTACCGGAGCTGCCGGTCTTTGCGGCATGGGTTCCGGCGTCGGTTGTACCGGAGCTTCCGGTCTTTGCGGCATGGGTTCCGAGATCGGTTGTACCGGGGCTGACGGTCTTTGAGACACGGGTTCCAGCATCGGTTGTACCGGAGATGCCGGTCTTTGTGGCACGGGTTGTGGTATCGGCTGCGCTTGAACTGCCAAATTCGGAGCAGACTCAGGAACTGCACGGTTCGGCTGTCCCTGCTTTGGCGGCTCCATTGAAAAAAGGCCGCTTTCTCCCCTAAGAGACGCGACTTCCTGTTCTAAATTCTGTACAAACGCTTCAATATCCTGTAAAGAATCAAACCCTTCCTGCATCGAAAAAGGGGTTGTATTATTCTGGTTTTTCAGATTTTCCGGCTGTTGTCCCTGAGATTGCAGGACATCTTGCCCGGCCACTCCATGGTCATGCTGGGGATCGTACCTGTCAGGCAATCAGATCACCTCTCCTCTTATAAACATGTATCGGATCGATTCCTTATCCAAATAGCGAAAATGTCTGTCCGGCATTTTCCGTTCCTATCATTGAGATCACTATAGCTGCTGCCGCAACGATGATAATAGCTAGAAAA
>CAZGYK010000078.1:0-4783 GCA_964530485.1 uncultured Oscillospiraceae bacterium | reverse complement strand
ACCCGCCCGATTCCACTTTTTCCTACAATCGGATCAACAGGGTCATCAAGGTCATATTGATGCTTTTCACGCTCGATCTGGAAACGCTGCTTCATTTCCTCAAGACGATCGGCTCCCGTTTGTCTTTCTTCACTCATCTTTTTCTACCTCGCTTCATGATATTATAGCATAATCCATAATACTTGTATATCGTAAATACTCAATTTAGCAGGGTATATTCTCGATCCTTTTTCGAAAACCCTTGACAAAACCTGATTGAAATACTAAACTAAATATACCCCCATGGGGTATACGACAGGAGGGCAATCATGAAACAGCGAGACAACCATTTAGATACCGGTCAAATCCGAAATCGGCTCAAACGAATTGAGGGGCAGATTCGCGGCGTTTCCAATATGCTCGAAGAGGATCGCCGCTGCGATGAGATCATCACCCAGCTTTCCGCAATCAACGCTGCCATAACCGGAACAGCGCGGGAAATCTTATACAGCCATATTGAACACAGCGTCGCCGACCTTTCGGAAAGCGACGATATCGAAGGCACTGTAGATGACTTAAAACGTGCAATCGAGAGTTTCGGAAAATTAAAATAACACTAGGAAATAAGCAACATGAAAGAAAAAAATCACAGCCACCACGAAACTATATTAGCCAAACCTTCCGAAAGCTGCTCCTGCCATTCACATGATGAGGAGTTCCTTGAACACTGTCACTGTGATGATACTGAAGAAAGCGGTTCTATTGTCCCCTCCTGCGGTTGCGGACATGAACACGGCGAAGAGGAAAATCCCCGCCCGGCAATCTTAAAACTTCTGATCGCTGCTATTTTTTTGGCTGCCGGCTATTTCTTGGGCGACAGCCGGATCGCAATTGTTGCCTTTATTGCAAGCTACCTGGTAGCCGGTTACTCCCACCTTATCACTGCCATAAAGAATCTCGTAGCACTTCGCCCCTTTGACGAGACGCTTCTTATGACCGTCGCAACAATTGGCGCAGTCGCCATGGGGGAATGGAGCGAGGCGTGCCTCGTCATGATTCTGTTTGGAATGGGCGAACTACTGGAAGATTTCGCGGTCGCCCGCTCACAAAAAAGCATTTCTGCTCTTTTGGACTTAAAACCGGATTTTGCCAATCTTTTAAGAGACGGCGAGATCGTCTCGGTCGCTCCCGGAGAAGTTGCCATTGGGGACAGCTTTGTCGTGCGTCCATTTGAACGTGTCCCGCTTGACGGAATTGTCGTCGACGGCGAAAGCACCCTTGACAACAGCATGTTGACCGGCGAAAGTATTCCGGTTTCCGTTTCCGCGGGGAGCGAAGTTCTGTCCGGATGTATCAACAACTCCGGCGCGCTCACATTAAAAGCGACGAAGGCATATGCCGACTCTACCGTTTCCAAGATCATCAAACTCACCGAGCAGGCCGCCAAAAACAAAGCGAAGAGTGAACGCTTTATTACAAAATTCTCGAGGGTTTATACGCCGATCGTCGTTGGGCTCGCCGTTCTCGTGGCGGTTCTCCCTCCGGTCATCATAGGGTTATCAACCGGAGATTATAGCTTTCTTCGCTGGATTCGCGCCGCCCTGACCTTCCTTATCATTTCCTGCCCCTGTGCTCTTGTCATCTCGGTTCCGCTGACCTTTGTCTCCGGAATCGGAAGTTGTTCCCGGCGCGGAATCCTCGTCAAGGGTGCCGACAGCCTAGAGAGGCTTGTCAAGACCGACTGTGTCGCGTTCGACAAAACTGGAACGCTAACGCGAGGCCGTTTTGAAATTCAGGAAATTGTTCCGCAAAATGGTTACACCGCCGACCAGCTACTTGAAGCCGCGGCGCATGCGGCATACCTTTCGACCCATCCGGTTTCCCGAGCGGCTGTTGACGGCTATCCCGGGACCGTTCGGCAAAACCTGATTGAAGACGCCGAAGAAATCGCCGGAAAAGGGGTACGGGCAACGATCCAGAACAATACGGTTCTTTTCGGGAATCGCTCCTTTCTTTTTGATCATGGAATCTCCGTTACGTCGGATGTTCCGGAAAATCAGACTGTATCGTATATTGCTATCGGAAATACTTACGCCGGGTTCATTTCAGTTGGCGATTCTCTTCGACCCGACGCCAAAGAAACCATCAACTCGCTCAAAAGCCGCGGCATCCATACCGTGATGCTTACCGGAGACAATCCAAAGACAGCAGCATCGGTCGCAGAACTTGTCGGAGTTGACGAATTTCAGGCGTCGCTCCTTCCCAAAGACAAGCTTGACGCTGTCATTGCCCTGAAAAACAAATATCACGAAGTTGTTTTTCTTGGTGATGGTATCAACGACGCGCCGGTCATTACCGCGGCAGACACCGGAATTTCAATGGGCGGCCTCGGGAGCGACGCGGCTATTGAGGCTTCGGACGTCGTTCTGATGACCGACGAACCGAAACGCCTTGTAACCGCAATCGACATCGCCAAGAAAACACGGTCTATCGTGATCCAAAATGTCGCGCTCTCCCTCGGCATCAAGACCGTCGTCATGTTTCTAGGACTTCTCGGACAAATCCCTCTTTGGCTCGCGGTCATTGCTGATGTAGGAGCAATGCTGATCGCCGTCATGAACGCTCTTCGTGCGCTAAGAATTTCCCGATAATTTAGAATAAGAATAGAACCAGGGTCATGGTTGCGAGCCATGACCCTGGTTTTGCTGTTACAAATATTTCAGATTCTGCGGTCAACGAGTATTTTATACGATCAGTAATTAAAATACCTTTTTATTCCATTTGTTGATATTTCGTTCTTTCGTACCGAATAGATCAAATGTGGCATATCGATTCCGCGATAATGCTTCTGAAACATGCCGCGCACCGTCATTCCGTTCCGCTTTGCGACCTTTTGCGAAGCGCGGTTGCTGTCCCGAATAATCGAATAGACCTCGTCCTGATTGAGAGTATGAAACGCATAATCCCGGCAGGCGGTTGCCGCTTCGATCGCGTATCCTTGGTGCCAATATGCTTTTTCCAGATGATATCCGATCTCAAGGACCTTCTTTTCCTCAGTTTCCTGCCATGTCAGGCCGCAGTCACCAATCATTTTCCCAGTCTCTTTTAGAACAACTGCCCAGAGTCCAAAACCGTCTTCCCGATAACGCTTTTTCTGCCGATCGAGCCAATCTGAAACTTCTTCGTCGGAAAACGCGTGTTCGTAAGCTGCCATTACCTCAGGATCCTGCAAAAACCGTTTGAGCGCCGGCAAATCCGAATCCGCCATCTCTCTAAGGATCAGTCTTCCTGTTTCGAGAATCACCATTTAGACCTCCATCTCTCCCATCAGGCTCCGCATCGCAAGAATTGTCTCGCTGATCAAATCTTCCAGCGGCATCTCCATCATGTCCGCTCCCCGTTGGATGACATCGCGCGAAACTCCGGCGGCAAACGCGGGGCTTTTATATTTCTTCATCACCGATTTTAGTTCAAGATCGGACACGCTTTTGGAAGGGCGCATAATCGCTACCGCGCCGATCAGACCGGTAAGCTCATCTATCGCATAGAGAACCTTTTCCATATACCGTTCGGGCTTGATATCGTCCTGGGCAACACCGTAACCGTGGCTCGCGCCGGCATTGATAAACGCTTCGTCAAACCCAAGTTCACGCATCATTTCCCGGCTTTTTACACAATGCTCTTCGGGGTAGCGTTCAAAATCAAGATCGTGCAAGAGACCAACCAGCGTCCAGTAATCCTCATTTTGCGGATCATATTTTTTCGCAAAATATCGAAGCACACCGCTCACGATCTTCGCATGCCGCTGATGAAACTCCTCTTTGTTGTATTCCGTAAGCAGAGCCATGGCCTCGTTATAATCCGGTATTCTTCCCATCATCCTATCCTCCTTCGCTAAATTCGAAACTCTCCATGTGACAAACCGGCCTTTTTCGCCTGTTCTCCTTGGAGCTTTTTGGGTATACGATAAAGTTTCCCATCCTTTTGAAACCGGGCGCCGGTCTGTTTGAACCGAAAAGGAACGCCCTTCTCTTCGCATTGGTTCGCAAGGCTTTCGAACCACGAATAGCAGGAGGGCCGCGCTTCCTCGCCGGATTCCCCTCCGGCAACTACACCTTCTATCCAAGGCCCTAAATAGCGCGATATATCTACTTCGGTAAGCAGTGGCTCGAGAATTAAAAACCTGCGCTGAACCGCAGCATCCAGAAAAATCGGTATCCTCTCGTCCACCATATCCTGGTTCTCGGTCGTCACCCCGATAACCACATTGCGATACCCTTCACCCCAGTCCTTTGGAACTACATCCATCAGGCGATAGATCCGCTTAGTGATAAAAAAGAAATCGCAGTCTTGCCGTTCTTTTATAAAGGCAAACGCTTCTTCTCGCCATTCATCCGCCTCCTCTAGAAGAAAATCCGAAGAAAAGCAGGTATAAATCGGTTCACCGGAGGACAAACGGTATTCTCCGTTTCTCTTTTTCTGAACCGGAAGATCAAACTGGCTGTTCTTCGTCACCCTCGAAGCGTCTTTTTCGTGACGCTTATCAATACGGTAAACATAGCAGTTAAGGCAGCCATCACTGAATTTTTTACATCCATGCCATGGGTTCCAAGACGACATGATCTCCCTCGTCTTTCATCATTGAGATGCCGCTATTATACCACTTTTGATCTCCCCGTGGTATAATATAGTCAGTCAATTTCAAAACGATAAAGCGTTTTGAAACGGCGGGCCTTGCCCGTCGGCACTCCAAAGGCGTGCGACTGACTATGCAGCAAGGTTAACGCCGCCACAGACGGCGCGC
>CAZGYK010000077.1:5764-7100 GCA_964530485.1 uncultured Oscillospiraceae bacterium | reverse complement strand
ATAATGAAACAGGAAATCTACCGGTTTAATCAGAAAAGTCGGGTTCGGGATGCTTTTTCTTCCCGGTGCGATAAAGAATAAAGAAAAGGAGTACTGCGGTCGCGGCAACAATGCTTCCATAGCGGTAGACATTGATAATCCCTATTGAGTCAATTAAGACGCCTGTCAGCAGGTTTCCGATAATCCCGCTGGCGCTTGCATAAATCGCGGTAGCGAGGGTCAGCGCCGACGTTTTTAATCCTACCGGGGAAAGCGCGTCGATATAAGCAACAGAAGAAACGAGGAAGAGTCCATAGCTTAATCCCTGGACGCCTTGAACGAGAAGTATTCCCCACGCTGGAATTGGGAACGCGAGCGAGAAAAACTGAAAAAAATACATACACATCGAAAACTTCAATGTTCGTTGCGGATTAAACTTACGGATAATGTTAGATGAGAAATAAAAAACCGGAATTTCGCTGAATGCGGCGATAGAATGACAAAATCCGTAAAGCGTGTCATTTCCTCCGGCAAAATAAACGCGTTGGACAAGATAATTGTGTTTTGCAGTAAGCGGAAGATAGAGAAGGAAAGCGCAAAAAATGAAGATGACGTAGTAGTAATTCTTGAAAAGTTTCGCAAATGGAATATCGCTGATACGTCCGCGTTTCTGAGTTGCTTGACCGTCGGTAGGAACACCCTCATTCCGGATCGAAAAAGCAATTACGGCATCGATTAACATCAATACGGAGAAGACATAGAAGACAATCTCTATCGAAAAAACGTCGGAAACCCAACCCATGACTGCTGCCATGATCATAAAACCTAGCGAGCCCCAAAGCCGAATTGATCCGTAGCTTTTTCCGGGCATCTCCTTGATCCCTTGGATAATCCATGCATCGGATAAGGCATTGGTTGAACAGTAAAACAATGTGACCAAGAAGGGAAGCCAAAATACGAAAAGCGCGTAACTCGGAAGAATCGTAACAAAGGGAACAACTATCGCGAGAGCAATCATCAGCGCCCCATACACCTTTCGAACTGAGTGAAGGCGATCGCAAAGAAAACCCCACAATGGTTGGGTTAGGATTGAAACGGATGAATTTAGAGCGAGTACCAAGCCGATTTGTGTCGAGGAAAATCCCCGTTTGACCAAATAGGCGACGATAAACGAATAGTAACATGCCATCGCGGCAAAATAGACAAAGTTTAGGTAGGAGAATTTGCCGAAAGAGTCGCGGAAGCTCCGTTTTTTCATATGGTGGGTTTCATCCTTTGCTTTTGCTTTATACCGGGCGCAAGAAGGCGCGAATCTTCGAATAATACAGGTGATGGTGAACTGATTCATCAGTCTTTG
>CAZGYK010000077.1:3126-5754 GCA_964530485.1 uncultured Oscillospiraceae bacterium | reverse complement strand
CAAAAATATAGCCCAACTGAAATAGTATCATATCCGACAAAAAATGCAATGTTTATGAACGGAACGATTCCCAAATCAAATAACTCGTTGAACCGCGAATACTGAGTTCCCTTGTAACATATAATGAAACAGTTATAATAGGATATATCAACCGAATGGAGGATTTTACCATGTCGATTTCAGATCAAAGATTGTGTTTGTTTTTTTCGATGAACGGAAATGCCGAGGAGGCAATGAGATTTTATGAAAGAGGACTTCCCGGGGCCAAGATCGAATCGTTGCAACTCTTTGAAAAAGGAATGGACAACGGCGACGAGGGAAAGGTGCTTACCGGCGTTCTGTCCTTTATGGGACAAAAGCTTCTTTTCCTGGATATGCAAAAGGAATATCCGGCTCCCGCGCTAAATTGGGCGACATCACTTCTAATAAACTGTCAGAGTGAAGCAGAATTTGATACACTCTTTACGGTTTTATCGCAGGACGGGGTTGTAATGATGGGGCCTGAACCGGTTATGCAGATGAGAAAATGTGCCTGGGTGACCGATAAGTTTGGAATAACCTGGCAGTTTGTTTGGGAATAGATAAAAGTACAGCCGGACGGTTTGTCCGGCTGTCTTCATAGAATGAGTAATTGTAAGAAGGCAAGTGTGCTTCGCAGTAGACTTATTTCGTAAAAATTCGAATTGCGTCTCGGATAAATTCTGCGGTTCCTGTTTTATACTTGTCGATGTTTTTCGTAAACCGCTCGTCTGCTACATACATTTCTCCGAGTCCCTCGAGAATCTCATTGGTACAAGAGTAATAATAGCGGCTGAGATGGTTTTTCCAGACGGAAACAAGTTCCTGCGCGCGTTCGGACTCCGGACTGCTTCCGACAAGGGACGCGAAGTCTTGGTAAATAATTCTTTCCTCGTTGATGATCTTTTCCCAATCTTCTTTGGAGTATTTTGCTGTTCGCTTGGTACTTTCGCGGTAAGCATCGGTATTGCCCCAACGTTCCTCTGCCTCACTTCTGTATTTTTCTTTTGCTTCGATTATTTCATCCATTTTAAAATTTTCCAATTCCACGATATCGTCTCCTTTCGCTAGTCTTTCGAGTAACCGGATCAGCCCGTTTAGTCGTTCCGCTTTCAGTCGAAGGAGATCTTTCTGCTGCTTGAATACCTCTTCTTTATCGAATGTCGGATGATCCAACAGGAGTTTTATTTGATCGAGCGGGAAGTCAAGCTCGCGAAAGAACAGTATTTGCTGTAACCTGAGCAACGCTGCATCGTCGTAGTATCGGTAACCAGTTTTGGCAACCATACTCGGGCGCAATAGCCCGATTTCATCGTAATAATGCAGTGTGCGCACACTGATCCCTGCCTGCTTTGCGGTTTCACTGACCGAAAACATAACGGAAACCTCCGGTTTTTACTCTGAATCTATCATAAACTATTACGTAGCGTAAGAGTCAAGCAAATTAGTCAATCTATTTTTATGTAATCGGAAAACAGGTAGAGCGGGATTTCGGAGATGCTCGTCGTATCTTCAATTCGCGACTCAATCATTTTTTTAAGACAGAAACCATTTTCTGAAAGAAGATTATAGTAATATGAAATTGGCCTGTGAAAATGCATCGTTTCTCCCCATGCATATTGAGGGAAGGAAAAGCAACTGAGGTACTGCTAGGATCATTTGTGTTTGATGAGGAAGTGCTGCTTTCAAATCTGGAATTCCAAATATCTCGTTGATTCATTTTTTTCTCCAAGGAAACAAAAATCCGAATTCGACTTGACGAACCCGTACTCTAATCGTATATACTAAGTATAGTTTGAAATTTAGAATTTTCAAGAAAGGAATGAACGACAATGATGCAATTTAAATCTTTAGCAGACACGGTAACATTCAACAATGGGGTTGTATCTCCGATTATGGTTTATGGGACATGGAAGATGCCGGATGATGATACCGGGGCGGGATATGTAAAATCAGCTATCCAGCTAGGTTATCGTCATATCGATACAGCGACGGCTTACGGGAACGAGGAAGCTGTTGGACGCGGTATTCACGAAAGCGGTATCGCGCGCGAGGAACTCTTTATCACAACGAAACTGAGAAACCCGGATCGTGGTTATGACAAAGTTATGGCTGGGTTTGACCTCTCAATGAAGAAGCTGGGGCTTGAACAGCTCGACCTATATTTGATGCATTGGCCGAACCCGCCGCTTTATCGCGATAATTATGAGGCGATGCTTGCGGAAAGTTGGGGAGCGATGGAGGAGATCTATCGTCAGGGAAGAGCGCGCGCAATCGGAATCAGCAACTTTTATCCGCGCCACCTTGACGTTTTCTTCAAACATGCGAAGGTGATTCCGGCGGTAAACCAGATGTATCTCTGCCCGGGACAGACGCAGGCAGACACCGCAGAATACTGCAAAAAGAAGGGCGTCATTCTTCAGGCATACAGCCCGCTCGCAAACGGGAAGGTTTTTGAAATGCCCGAGATGCAGGAGATGGCGAAAAAATATGGGAAGACCATCGCCCAGGTTGCACTTCGCTGGTGTCTCCAGATGGGGTATCAGGTTTTGACGAAATCATTTAAGACGGAGCGGATGAAAGAGAACGTCGAGATCTACGATTTCGAAA
>CAZGYK010000077.1:0-3116 GCA_964530485.1 uncultured Oscillospiraceae bacterium | reverse complement strand
GCGGGCAACAATCACGACCCGGATACCGAGACTTTTTAATTTTACTTTAGCATGGGAGAGAGGGACAGAATCCTCTCTCCCTTTTTTCGGTAAGAAACCACCTGCATCTCGTAACAATTAACTTTAGCCTGGAAAGAACAACTTCTTCAGACATAATATGAAAGGTTCGCCAACCGCACAGAGTAGCAGGGGCAGGTCGCGACAAGGGACGAAATGAGCGCATCGTCCTAAAAGTCTCACAGTGAAGCATATTGTATTTCAGTGAAGTTTTGAAGGAAAGACACGTTAGGGAAATCTTGGAATATTCGTGACTATCTTAAGAGACCGGGCCAATCAAGATGTAGAAAGCGAGAGCACGGTTGGCTTATAAAAACAGCAATAACGATGAACATAGAAAACAAAGATAAGGAAAGCATGGGTGTTGCCAGTTGATGATGAAGAGAATGTTGATATTTTCAATGAATAATAAATAACTGTTAGGTGGTTTAGATATCTTTTCTTTTCGTCTTCGAGTGCCTAGAATCATACACGTAAAGTGCATATAAAAAACCCCACATTTTACGTGGGGTTGATTTTTTTATTCCTGATATAGTTTTGGGATCCGGTTGACTTGTCTCAAAACATCTTCCATATCGAGACCGATTGAGTCGAAGTACCATTTCATATCATTAAATCTTGGCTGGTTTTCTTCGTAAATCAATTTAAGCGCTTCTTCCCGGCATATCATGCCTTCGCGGATCTGATTACTCCGGAGGGTATCATTTTCTGTGAAGCCAGTAACAAGATAGTAGATGTAATTATAAAATGGAGCCGTTCCATCGCCGATTCTCCAGGTACTGTTCGTCTCGGAACTCGTCTCCCACCCGTACTCATCCAGCAAAACATGATTTACCTCAGACTCATTCCACTGGATGTAATTGAATAGGCGAAAGTAGTTGTGAGGAATTACATAATAGCTAAGTGTTGCCGTTAAGGTATCAAATAACGACGAGTTGATGTAGGAAGGGTTCGTAATGTACTGTTTTAGGTAATGGCCAGACATCTTGAAAATATTCTGAAGTTTGAGCCTTTCGACTTTTTGTGATTGCTCATTTTTCGAGAGAATATCCGGTTTGATTCCGCAAAAGCCATACTTAAAATGTGTCACTTCAAACGGATTGACAGCAAGTTGGATGGTTTCAAGATGATGCTCTTTTTTGATTTTGTTTGCATAATAGTAGTACTGCTTGTCTCCAGCCATGAAAAGGGGAACCATACCGAGGTTCGGCTTTTTTAGCCATGCAACTACGTTGTTACGAATGTTTTTACGTTTCTTTTTTATATTTGCTGTAACCTGGATTAGCTTGACATCCAACGCATCACACATGAGTTTTTGATTGCGCTTTGCGAGATCGGTAACCATACCCCAGTCATAGCTATAAGCAATAGGGTGGAGCCCAAGTTCTTTTACAAAATAATGCATCCCATAGCTGGAATCTCGCCCGCCGCTAAATGAAATCATAGAGTCAATTTCGTTTTTAGTGCTCCTATGTGAATGAGACCATTTATCCAGTTCATCTTTGCCCAAATACGAATGTTTTTGGTAAGTATTGCAATAATTGCAGACACCGTCTTCATCGAATTCAATAAAAGGCATTGTTTCAGGAAGAACACATCGAGTACATCTCCGAAGGTTCTCAATCGGCTTAGTGTCAATTTCAAATTCTTTGTGTTTTGCTGTTGATACAGTGCTGTTTATATTTGAAGAATGTTGTGTCATGAAAAGATCTCCTAAGCAAATCAGAATACAAGTATTTTTGTATTAATCTACAATTTGAGATATGAGCTTAGCGTTCGGTTGAACACCATGAATCATAGAATGTTAAGGCAGATGATTCGTTTATCTCAATACTCTAAAAAGTATAACATAATAGGGAACATTTGCAATATACGTGAAATGTACGGGCTCGTATGATATAATTAGGTCTTGAGAATTTCATCTGGAGGATAGAAATGATAAGACTCCGAACATTTATAGAAAAGCCGCTAGTGAAAGCGGACGTGTGCGTTGTTGGGAGCTGTTTGCTTGCCTTTCTCTCATACAAGTATCTCTATGTTACGGTAGCAGTTACCATTGTTATGGCGTTGATTCTTTCTCCTCTTTCTTATTTAGCCTGGCAAAAGCGTAAGACGATATTTGTTTTTATGTTACTCTTGATGGTTGTTGCTTCAACGGCACACATCGTTCTACTAAAGTCAAATCCCTGGAACTTTTTTTATCAGCAACCGAATGTCCAGCTCCTTTTAAATCAGGCATATATGGCGGGCGAAATCCCGAGAATGCTTCGAACACGAACAGTATATACAACGCAGGATTATATCGGGATTTATGGTGTAGAAATGTTCGCGAAAGAGGTCGTTCTCGAAGAGACTCTAGACCTGTCGGATGAGATTGTGTCAACGCATGACTTTGAGATGCCGATACGAATGTTTTATGGCATCTCAGATCAATTGGATATGCCGATCTCCGAAAAAGAGAACTCTTCTGAGGAAATGAAAATCCATGTATGGATGGGTGATTTGGAATCATCTGATGTATGGGTCATGTTTACGACAAAAGGCGGTTTTGACTGTTTGATGAGCAGAGAAACATATTCTTTCTTTAAGGCGGCAATGGGATGATGAACAAAACGAAAAAAAGCATCTTATCCTTGACTATTTCGCTTGTTCTATCCTTGTGCGCGGGTGGGTTCGTACTTTATATTGCAAGGTATGAGCACATTCGAGCGATTGAGAGAGGGGATTATGCCTTTTTCTCCGGATGGCCGGCGACAGTACATAATACTCAAGGCGATATAAGAAGACAAGCTTTGTGTGCTGTCATTGTTTTTTTGATAGGCTATCTAGTTCTCTGGATTCTCGATAAAAAAACGAATTGGTTTTTGAGAGGAATCCTTGCGTTTCCTTGTGGGTTGCCGGTGTCTGGCTAATCTATTCGCTCATGAAAAAACCACCTGTAAAAAACAAAACCAATAAAGGAAAGGATCAAGGCCGGTAGCCGCCCCTAACAAGGTAAAGGATGTGTCATGCTGAAGAGCCACGAAAGCCCCAAAAACGGGGATTATGCTTCATATATT
>CAZGYK010000076.1:0-7273 GCA_964530485.1 uncultured Oscillospiraceae bacterium | reverse complement strand
CATAGTTTTTTCGTTTGCATAGATTCTCCTGAATGTTTTTTTTCAATTATACAGGAAATCAAGATGGAAACAAGCAATTGTTTAAAGAACTAGCATGTTGTTGTGTTTTAGAAAGGTTTCCTTGATTATTTTCAGGGATCCTATGAGTGTAATCAGTTGATTTAAACCGAGAGCGGGAGGTGAGACATATGGAGAGTTATCGGACTCTCATGGGGCCGGGGGAATCCTTGATAATTGAAAAAAAATCAAAATTTCTGGGGCATTGTCTCCCGGTTGACAGCCAGCAGCTTGCGATCGATTTTATCGCGAGGATGAAATCAGAGTATAGAGACGCAAGCCACAACGTTGGGGCATATTATATCCGCAACGGGAACATCAACCACAGCAGTGATGACGGGGAGCCTTCGGGGACAGCCGGGATGCCGGTCCTTGATGTGTTGCAAAAAGGAAAGATCGTTGACGCGGTGATCGTTGTCACGCGATATTTCGGAGGAACGCTGTTGGGGACTGGCGGGCTTGTAAGAGCCTATTCTGCCGCCGCGTCTGCCGCGGTAAAAGCCGCCGGCGTTGCGGTGATGACGCTATGTTATGCCTACGATATTCCGGTAGAATATTCGCTCTATGAATCGCTTTTGAAATTGCTTCTTGAAATCGGCGCTAGAGTTGAAACCTCGGATTTCAGCGAGCGCGTTATGGTTCGGTGTACCATCAAAAAGGAGATGGAGCCTCGACTTCTCGAGATGGTTCGGGAGCTGTCGAGAGGGGCATCAGTCCCGGAAAGAACGCGCGAATTCTTTGATCCGTTCGAACGATTGGATGAAAATGAAGAATAAATAGAGGGATTCGACAAAAGGCGGCGTATAATTAATATAGGGGGGTGAGAAGATGACGATACGCGAACGGCAGGAACTTCTTGAAAAAGAAACGCTGTCGGAATATGCGATGCTTGCCATGAACAGCAAAGGGCGCGCCCGTCAAGAGACGGAATGTGATATTCGGACCTCTTTTTGCCGCGACCGCGACCGGATCATCCACTCGAAGGCGTTTCGCCGTCTGAAACAGAAGACGCAGGTTTTTCTGTCGCCCGAGGGAGATCATTTTAGAACCCGCCTGACCCATACCCTTGAGGTTGCGCAGATTGCGAGGACGATAGCGCGCGCCATGCAGCTCAACGAGGATCTGACCGAGGCGATAGCGATGGGCCATGATCTTGGACATACGCCGTTCGGACATGCCGGTGAGCGGGCGCTCGACAAGCTCGCGTCGTTTGGATTCCGCCACTATGAGCAGAGCGTTCGGGTGGTAGAGCGGATTGAAAAGAATCATAAAGGCCTCAACCTCACGTTTGAAACCATAGATGGAATTCGCAATCACACGAACGGGCCCGAGTCGGCGACGCTCGAAGGGAGAATTGTCCGGATTTCCGACCGGATCGCTTATCTCAACCACGACATAGAGGATTCGATTTCCGCAAAGGTTTTTAGCGAATCAGCACTCCCGAAAGAGATTACCGATGTTCTCGGAAACGGAAAGTCAAAGCGGATTACAACGTTGATCAACTCGCTTCTTGAACATTCTCAAAAAGAGGAACTCCGCTTCGGAGACGAAGTAAAAGTTGCTTACGACAAGCTTTACGATTACATGTTTACACATGTGTATCTCAATACCGAGTCGGATGTCAAAAACGAAGAACATAAGGTCTTTGATCTGATCGCGATTTTATTTGAGTTTTACACGAAGAACCCCGGCAGTATGCCGGAATTCTACCGGGAGACCGCCGAACAGGAATCTGCGGAACGCGCGGCGGTTGACTATATCTCCGGAATGAGCGATGCTTACGCAACATATTGTTTTGAATCGCTGTTTATTCCGAAGCCATGGGCGTTTCGTCAGGACTAAACGGAAAGGAGCGGGACAACATGGCGTTGCCGCGGAACTTTATAGATGAATTGCATGCGCGCAACGACATTGTCGAAGTGCTTAGCTCTTATCTTCCCATGAAGCGACAGGGGCGGATTCACAAAGCGCTTTGCCCATTCCACAACGAAAAAACTGCGAGTTTTACCGTCTATCCGGATACCCAGTCATTTTACTGTTTTGGGTGTAATGCGGGCGGAGACGTCATCACCTTTGTGATGAAACAGGAAAATCTCGACTACGTCGAGGCGGTCAAGCTTCTTGCGCAGCGCGCCGGAATGGCGATGCCGGAGGAGACCGACGACGGGGGGCAGAGGCTTCGCCGGAAAATCCTTGATGCAAACAAAAAGGCTGCGCGCTTCTTTTTTGATTCGCTCAATACCGACGCCGGACGGGAAGTTCGCGCGTATCTCAGAAGAAGAGGACTTTCGGATTCCACCATCAAGAAATTCGGAATCGGTTATTCGCCCGACACCTGGGGATCTCTTCGCGATTATCTCCGAAAAGAAGGATTCTATGATCAGGAGTTGATTGCTGCGGGACTTCTCGTTGAGGGAAAAAAGGGAAGCTATGACGCGTTTCGCGGACGGGTAATGTTCCCGATTATTGATCTTCGCGGAAATGTCATTGCTTTCGGAGGAAGAACGCTCGGGGATGGGCCAAAGTATTTGAATACGTCGGATACCGAAGTTTTCAAAAAGAGCAGAAACCTCTTTGCGCTCAACGTTGCCAAGAATACGCCCGACCGGACGATCATTCTTGCCGAAGGATATATGGATGTCATCGCGCTCCATCAAGCGGGATTTACCAATGCCGTTGCGACGCTTGGAACGGCGCTTACCGCGGAACAGGCGCGGGTTATCGCAAACTATGCCGATGAGATTGTCATCTGTTACGACTCCGACGAGGCGGGCCAGCGCGCGACCAGAAGGGCGATTGATATTCTTCGCGAAGTTGGACTTTTGGTCAAGGTCTTAAACTTTGAGGGGGCGAAAGATCCGGATGAGTTTATCAAAAAGTTTGGGGCGGAACGGTTCCGGATGTTGCTTACGGAATCCAGCAACTCGGTAGAGTATGAACTCGCGAAAGCGAAGGCAAAATATCCGATCTCGACCGACGAGGGGCGCGTTCAATATCTTGCGGAAGCTTCGGCAATTTTAGCCCGGTGCCAATCTCCGACCGAACGGGACGTATACGCTGGAAGGATTGCCGAGGAAATCAAGGTTGGAAAACAAGCGATACTCACTCAGGCAGAGGAGATTAGCCGGCGCCGCTGGAAAAAGCGGGAGCGGGATTTCGAAAAAAAGCTAGGCGATATTTCATCACAGTATCAGGTTTCGCCGCATCAGAGAAACGAACTTGGAACGGCGGCCGCGGAAAGAAGGCTTCTCGCGCTTCTATTTCAAAACCCTGACATGCTACAGTTGGTAAAACCGCTCCTGAGAGGAGAAGATTTTTTTTCGGAAGATGTGTTACAGATTTATCTCGCGCTACAGTCATCGATTGAAGAGGACGCATTTTCCGGGTTCGGGTCGCTGACCGCGTTAATTACCTCCGACCAGATGTCAATACTTGCGGGAATTGTTGCGATGAACACATCGATTAACTATACGGCGGCCGACGCGGAGTTTTTAGTTAAAAAAATGAGATCGGTAAAGGAACGGCTGGCCGGGGACGATATCCGGAAGCTCGGAACCGACGAAATTCAGTTTATGATTGAGAAAAAGAAAAAGAAATAGATTCTACGATAAATGCAAAGTGAGGACAGTTCAGGTATGGCAGAAAGAAAAGCAGTATTAAAAGAGTTAATTGAACAGGGCAGGCGGAAAGGAAAGCTCTCGACCAAGGAGATTAACGATGTCTTGGAAGAGCTCGATTTTGACGTTGAACAGGTTGATAAGCTCTATGAAACGCTTGAAGGAAACCAAATCGAAATTGTAGAGGATTTGGCCGAGGAGATTGCGGAAGAAACCAAAGAGGCGATTCCGGAAATTGACAGCGTTGAAATGGCGGTTGTCGAAGGAATCGATGACCCTGTTAAAGTATATTTGAAGGAAATTGGACGCGTTCCCCTCCTTACTTCCGACGAAGAGGTAGAACTCGCAAAGCGGATGGGAGAGGGAGATACCTATGCGAGAAAGCGTCTTTCTGAAGCGAACCTCCGCCTCGTTGTCAGTATCGCGAAGCGGTATGTCGGGCGTGGAATGCAGTTCCTAGACCTGATCCAGGAGGGAAACCTCGGATTGATCAAGGCAGTTGAAAAATTTGACTATACGAAGGGATTTAAGTTTTCGACCTATGCAACATGGTGGATCCGCCAGGCGATCACCCGTGCGATAGCCGACCAGGCGCGCACCATTCGCATTCCTGTTCACATGGTCGAGACCATCAACAAAGTAAAAAAGGTTAGCAGTCAGCTTCTCCACCGCAACGGTCATGAGCCGACGGCCGAGGAAATTGCCGACGAACTCGGAATGTCGGTCGAGAAGGTTCGCGAGATTATGCGCGTTGCGCAGGAACCGGTTTCGCTTGAAACCCCGATCGGTGAGGAAGAGGACAGCCATCTTGGAGACTTTATCCCGGATGAGGAGGCCCCGATTCCGGCGGAAGCCGCATCTCAGATGCTGCTTCGCGAACAGCTTGGAGATGTTCTAGGGACATTAACGCCGCGCGAAGAGAAGGTACTTCGCCTGCGTTTCGGTTTGGAGGACGGCCGCCCGCGCACACTTGAAGAGGTTGGAAAAGAGTTCAACGTTACGCGAGAGAGAATCCGGCAGATTGAGGCCAAAGCGCTTCGTAAACTCCGCCATCCAAGCAGAAGCAAGCGGCTTCGCGATTTCCTGGATTAATCGGTAAGTCCGGCCAAAATAAGCAATAAGGGGAAAACTATGTATATGACACAAGAAGCGGATAACGCTGTCCGCATCGTTTATAATCTTTCCTGTCACGGAACCAAACGGGATGCAAAGAGCATTGCCGCCGAAACATCGGTGAGTCTTCGTTTCGCTCTGAAGATTTTAAGAAAACTGGTCGAGAGCGGGATCGTAAAATCTTATATGGGAAAATACGGTGGGTATGAACTGGCAAAGCCGGCAAAGGAGATTACGTTAGGCGAGGTGATCCGTACGGTTGATGGGCCGTATATGATCAGCCGGTGTCTCAAAGAGGACCATGAATGTGTCCGCAAGGGAGGTTGTGGCTTCCGCGGCGTATACGTCGATATTTCGGACAGCATCTCAAAGAGCCTCGACAGCCATACGTTTGATGAGTTTATTGATGAAATCCCAGTGCAGCTTCCGAGCAATGCGTAAAAGATACGCGCGGATCAGTTGTGCCATTATTTGTGCATATTGATCAAAAAATCGCAAAAAAACTGTTGACTTTTATTCGAAAGGGGATTACAATAAAAGACCATCGTTTATTGTGGGTTCGTTTGCGATGCATTTCGAAAACGCCTGCAAAATAAGAAAATAGTGCCATTGGAAAGGGCATTTATAAACGATTTTTTGTGCAGTTTAACGGTTTTGAAACAGCATGAAGGATCGTTTTTCTAATGTAATCAAATTTAAAAATTGTTAGATGATGAACCGCTTAAAGATTAAATGAAGAAACAGGAGAGAAGTGCACATGGTAAATGTACATCCGGTACAGCTCGGGAAAAATGAACGAATGAGTTTTTCCCGTATCAACGAAGTGTTGGATATGCCCAATCTGATTGAAGTACAGAAGAACTCCTACCGTTGGTTTTTAACCGAGGGACTAAAGGAGGTTTTTCGCGATATTTCGACGATTGAGGACTATACCGGGAAACTGGTTCTCGATTTCATCGATTATCGGCTGGAGGAGACCCCGAAGTATTCGGTAGAAGAGTGTAAAGAGCGCGACGCGACGTTCAACGCGCCTCTTCGCGTAACGGCGAGGCTTCTCAACCGCGAGACCGGCGAAATCAAGGAGCAGGAAATCTTCATGGGAGATTTCCCGCTGATGACCGACAGCGGAACATTTATCATCAACGGCGCGGAGCGCGTTATCGTTTCCCAGTTGGTACGTTCTCCCGGCGTATATTTTGAAGAGACCCGCGACAAATCCGGAAAGCGCCTTTACTCCGCCCAGATTATTCCGAACCGCGGCGCCTGGCTCGAATATGAGACCGATTCGAACGACATATTTTATGTCAGAATCGATAAGAATCGAAAAATTCCGGTAACGGTATTTTTGCGTGCGCTTGGACTTGGCACAAACGAAACCATCCTGAACTTCTTCAAAGAAGACGCGCAGATTACGGCAACGCTCTCGAAAGACCCCTGCGCGACCGAGGAAGAAGGACTTCTTGAGACCTATAGAAGACTTCGGCCGGGCGAACCGCCGACGGTTGATTCGGCGAAGACCCACCTCAACAACTTGTTTTTTGATGCGAGAAGATATGACCTTTCACGTTTTGGAAGATATAAATACAATAAGAAACTTGCTTTAACACCGCGTGTTTTTGGCAAGGTTGTTGCGAAAGACGTTATTGCTCCGTTGACCGGCGAACTCCTGGCGACGTCCGGAGAAGAGATTTCCCGCGAAATGGGCGAAAACTTTGTGAAAAACGGAATCTCGCTCGTCACCGTTCTTGTAGAGGGAAAAGAGGTCGAGATCCTCTCCAACGGCATGGTCGACATCGCCGATTTCGTTGAGTTTGACGCCAAGGAGCTCGGCGTCAATGAAAAGGTTCGCTTTACTGTTCTGAAAGAAATTCTTGATGCCGCTTCTGATGAGAAGGAGATGAAGGAGCTTATTTCCCAGCGCCTTGATGATCTCGTCCCGAAGCATGTCATCGTCGACGATATTTTGGCCTCAATCAACTATTTGAACGGACTCGACAGCCATATCGGAACCGTAGACGACATTGACCATCTCGGCAACCGCCGTATCCGCTCGGTAGGAGAGCTTCTCCAGAACCAGTTCCGGATCGGATTTGCAAGAATGGAACGCGTGATCCGCGAACGTATGACGCTTCAGGCGCAGGAAATGGAGAATGTGACGCCGCAGGCGCTGATTAACATCCGCCCGGTCGTCGCGTCCATTAAAGAATTTTTCGGATCGTCTCCGTTGTCTCAGTTTATGGATCAGACCAACCCGCTTGCGGAACTCACGCACAAGCGCCGTCTTTCGGCTCTCGGACCGGGAGGTCTTTCCCGTGAACGCGCCGGATTTGAAGTCCGCGACGTTCACTACAGCCACTATGGACGTATGTGCCCGATTGAAACCCCTGAAGGCCCGAACATCGGACTGATTTCTTACCTTGCAACCTTTGCAAGAATCAACGAATACGGATTTATCGAAGCGCCTTACAGAAAAGTTGACAAATCCA
>CAZGYK010000075.1:0-7308 GCA_964530485.1 uncultured Oscillospiraceae bacterium | reverse complement strand
AATGGAAGGGCCGTATGACGCTATTATTCTAATGACCAAACAATCGGACAACCGCGCTATTGCGGAGTTCCTAAAGCCTTTGCTGGCCGAAGACGGTGTACTTTGTACAACCCAAAACGGCCTTCCCGAGCTGAAGCTTTCCGAGATCCTCGGAGCCAATAAGGTTGTTGGCTGTACTGTCGTCTGGGGGGCAACGCTTCTGGAACCCGGTATCGCGAGATTGACAAGCGAACCCGACAGCATGAGCTTTACAATCGGCTGCGTCGGAGAAAAAAATCTAAAGAACCTCAATCGCGCGAAAGATATTCTTGAACGAATGTGCCCGGTCACGATCGAAGATAACTTTATCGGCGCGCGTTGGTCAAAGCTTTTAATCAACGCGGCCTTTAGCGGACTCTCGGTCGTGTTTGGTATGCGGTTCGGCGAGATCGCAAACAACCGAAAAACGCGTGCTGTTGCCCAAAGAATTATCAAGGAATGTATCGATGTCGCTAAAGCCGCGAAAATTACGATTCTTCCGGTACAGGGAAAGGATATTTCGAAGTTGATGGATTACAGCGGTCCAATCAAGAAGGCAATCGGCTATATGTTGATCCCAATCGCGATGAAAAAACACCGTTTTATCCGCTCCGGGATGTTAGGCGATATCGAAAAAGGCAGAAAAACAGAAATTGACTCGATCAACGGCGTTGTCTGCGATTTCGGGAAAAAATTCGGCTGTCAAACTCCGTTCAACGACAAGGTCGTCCAACTCGTTCATGAGATGGAAAACAATAAACATGTTCCTTCTTTAAAAAATCTTCATTTTTTCGATGTGTTGATGTAATATTTTCCCAGTATAATATAAACATTTCTTTTCTTAATTTTGCCGCGCAGCTGCGCGGCTTTTGTTTTGTCCGGTGAAGTGGGGCTTTTTAGTCTCAAAAAGTTTAACAGCGCTCGGCTTGCTGCATTTTCCTGGAGAACACGCTGACGTTCCTACTCGTTTTTGAATCTTTTGAAAAAACCTGTCGCTTGGTATGCAGACTTTGGGGAGAACATATAGTATAATGAAATAAAAGAAAAACTGTGTGTAAAATATGTAGCTTCCCGGTTTTGACCGTTAAAGCCAGGAAAAAATATGTAATCGCGAAGTCTTTGATGAAACGTTTTGTATAGGAGGAGCCGCCATGAATCAGCCGCAATACTTTACCCCCGTAGTTACCGCCTTTCTTCCGAACGGCAATATCGACGCCGAAGCCAATATCCGGATCTGGAACCGCCTCATCGACGGCGGCATCACAGGAATTGTCGTAATGGGCTCAACTGGTGAGTTTTTTGCGATGAAACCGGATCAAAAACGCCAGCTGATCGAGCTGGCCGGCAAGCATATCAAAGGACGTACCCAGTTTTTCGTCGGAACCGGAAACATGCGAATGGACGATACCGTTGAACTCTCCAACTTCGCGTTCCAAAACGGTGCAGACGGCGTTATGATCATCGGGCCATACTACTTTAACCTGTCAGACGAAAGTATCGAGCTCTATTTTGGCGAAGTAGCAAAACAAGTCAACGGCAATATTTTCCTCTATAACTTCCCCGACCGGACAAGCTATGACCTGAAACCAAAAATTGCGCTCAGCCTTCTGAAAAAACACAAAAACATTGTCGGCTATAAAGACACTGTAGGAAGCATGAGCCATACCCGCGGGTTGATTACGACCATACGCGGAGGCGGAGCGGATGACTTTATTATTCTTTCGGGGAAAGACGAAAACTTTGCCCATACCCTTTTAAGCGGCGGAAACGGATGCATCGGCGGATTTTCAAACCTCTATCCGGAGCTCTGCGGCGCCTGGTCGAAAGCGCTGATCGCAAAGGATATGGATAAGGTCGCGAAAATCCAACAGGTGATGGATCGAATCAACGATTTTGGGGAAATCGGAACCCCGTTTATTCCGGTCCTTAAGAAATCAATGATGCTACGCGGCGTCGAGATGTATGATACCTGCCAATTCCCGTTTATCTCCGCGACAAAAGAACAAACAGAGAAAGCAAAAGCGATGCTTGACGAAATTGATCCAATCGTAGCGCCGCTCGTGTAATCGAAATTCTTTTCAAATAAGAAGCCGGCGGGATATCCCGCCGGCTTCTTTCTAGTGAACGCTTCACTTCATTTCGCCATTTTCTCGCATTCGCTCAGGTTTTTGACTGTCAAAAACCGAAAACTCGCGCTCCGCGCTCGCTTTGTTGAACGTTTCATAATCCGCTTTGATCTCCGGATCATATCGCCCATCATTCCTTTATCTTGAACTTTGAGACAAGTTCCGAAAGAATATCCGCCTGCCCGCTCAGCTCTTCGCTGGCTGCTGCACTCTCTTCCGCCGTTGCGGATGTCTGCTGTACAACAAGCGTAACCTGCCCGACTCCGTCATTGATTTCTTCGATCGCGCTTCTCTGCTTCTCCGAGAAGGAAACGATCTCTCCGATCAAATCTCCGCTTTCGGAAACTCCGCTCACGATTCCTTCGAAGGCTTCCGACGTATCCCGCGCAATTTCTTTTCCAAGTTCCGCTTTATCGATCGAATCTTTGATCAAGTCAGTTGTTTCTTTTGCCGCGTCGGCGCTCTTTGCCGCCAGCATCCTGACCTCATTCGCGACTACCGCAAACCCGGTTCCGTGCTGGCCCGCCCTCGCGGCCTCGACCGCGGCGTTTAGTGCAAGAATATTGGTCTGGAACGCGATATCGTCGATCGCCTTGATGACATTTCTGATCGCCTGGCTCGATTGGTTGATTTCTTCAACCGCTTGAACCATCCTACCCATCTGTTCTGAACCGCTTTCTGCGCTACTCCGGATCGTTTCTCCAAGACTGGACGCTTTGCTCGCAAGCTCGGAATTCTCTCTGGCCATTTCCGCGATTCCCGCAATAGACGAAGAAAGTTCGGTTACTACCGTTGACTGTTCCGTCGCTCCCTGCGCGAGCGACGTCGCGCCGTTCGCGATCTGTCGGGCGCCGAGCGTAACCTGGTTTGCAGATCCGATAATCTGCTGGAATACTTCGTTATTGGTCTCAATCATTGTTTGAAGAGCAGAACCCATCACATCGTTTGCGGATGCAAGTTCAACTTCGGTCGTAAGGTCTCCCTCAGATATGTTGGATATCGCCGCCGCCTGAAGCTTCGTATGCTCTATCATCCGCTTAAAGGACAACGCCAGCTCGTTCATCTCGTCCTTCGTTTCTATATTAAACTCGAAGTCGACTTCTCCGTCCGCCAAACGATCGGATATCTCGACCATTTCCCGTATCGGAGCAACAATACGCTTCGAAAGAACTAATACAATTGGAAGAGCTGTAAGAAGAATCGCGAGAACAACTGCCGAACTGATCAAAATAAAGCTCGTAACCTGAGCGTTCATGTCGTCGACATATTCCCCGACGAACAACATTCCAATGACCTCTTTATTTGAGGACTCAATCGGAACATATTTGACAAAGGCGTCCCGCCCGACAACCTGAGCTTCTCCGACATAATCTTGCCCGGAAAGGACAGCCTCAGAAACTTCTTTCACGGCCTGTGTTCCAACCGCGCGATTCCCGTCGGCTCCAATTACTGTTGTCGAAAGCCGGGTATCGCCTAGGAAGACAGTAACTTCGGCATCAATTATCCTTTGCATCTCATCAACAAAATCAAAAGTATCCAAACGGAACCCAGCCGCAACGACGCCAATCAGCTTTCCGGAATCGTCATAAACCGGGCAGCTTCCATATACGCCAAGCGGTACAACCTTCCCCTTCTCTACCGAAACAAAATCCTCACGGTCAACAATTGCCGAGGCAACATACGGCTGAGAGGAAATATTGTCGCCAAACTCTTCCGGTTGATGGCTCCGGAATAAAACAACGCCATCCGCGTCGGTCACAGTACAAAGGTCCATCCCGATGGACTCGGCAAGTTCCGCGATAACCTTTCCAAGACCTGTCTGATCCTTGGTCTCGATATAACCGGCGACATCTTCGTTCTCCGAAAAAACCTTGGCGCCAAGCAGCGCGCGTTCCTTTCGCTGGTTCAGTTCCGAATTAACGACATTCGAGTATGCAATAACGGAGTTTTCTGCTGTTGTCGAAATGAATCCGGAAAAGATGATCACGGCCGAAACCAGCAAAAGAATCGACGCTACAAGAATCAAAGCCATCATCGGAATCAGCATTTTCATTCGAATACTCATCACAAACCCCTCACATCTACAGTTTTTAACATGTAATATCATATCGTTTTTTGAGGGATAATGCAAATTTACCCTTTATCTTGTCAAATCGGCGAACATTGTCCCGAATAATGTTGATAATTTTTCAGGGTCTACCAAAACAGAAACGCCCTTTTTTCCGGCGCTGATTGCAACTTCATCGTACAAGATCATGGTCTCGTCAAGATAGACCGGGTAGTCCTTTTTCATTCCGAGCGGCGAGACCTCCCCCCGCTGATATCCCGTGACAGAAAGAAGATCTTTTTGATGAAGCATCTCTACGTTTTTATCTTCCGCCGCTAATGCAGCCTTCTTTAGGTCAAGCTCTGCGTCTACCGGAATTACAAAGACAAGAAACCCCTTCTTCTGCCCCTTCGCTGTCAACGTCTTATAACATTGCCCTGCAGGAATCCCCGTCGCTTTCGATACAGCCATCCCCGAAAACTCAACCTCGCCGAGGTCGTAATAGATTGGGCGATATTCAATTTTATGGTTCTCCAGGATACGCATTCCGTTGGTCTTCTGTGGCTTCATTGTCTTTCCTCCAAATATGCGGCGCAATTTTTCAAATTCATCTGTCCCATGAATCGCCCGGTACGTTTTTCCTCTTTTCCCGTTGTTTTTCTTCAAAAAAAAGGCAGCATGAGCTGCCCTTTTTGATTGACCCTAGTTTAGCGCATTGTCAAAAACGCAGTTTCGGCCGCCAGCTGGAGAACTGCGTTTCCGTTCTTGAGGCAAACCTTCCCGTGTCCGGGAAGAATCATATCGACGTCGAGTTCAACAAGCTTCATCATGCTCTTGACAATGTCGGCGCGGGAGAATCCAAGATCACCCTGCCATCCAAGCCCAACCTCGTCTAGCTGTCCGCCCCGGGGCTGAACTGCGTCTCCGGTAAAGAGCGCTTTCTTTCGGTCAACCTCAACCGCGATGGCCATGCTGCCGGGGGTATGTCCGGGCGTCTTGTAAAAACTGAACGTAAGTCCGTTAATCGTCATCGCTTGGTCGTTTTCGATGATGACGTCCGGTACAAACGCGGGAAAGAGATGCCTGACGCGAAATGGGGTTTCGAGTCCGCCGCTCCCGCCATTGACACATTGGAATCCGTCTTCGGCCCCTACGATAACCGAAGCTCCAAGATCCTGAAACGCCTTCGCGCTCCCGCAATGATCGTGGTGCCCGTGGGTAATCAGTAAATGCGTTACCGGATCCTTGATTCCGTAGTAATCCAACGTCTCATTGATCATCGCAAACCCGGTTTCCGGATACCCGCAGTCAATCAGAATCATTCCTTCTTCCGTCCGAATTCCGTAAACGTCGCCGAGTACCCCCTGATCTCCTACGGCTCCGTAATAGCTTCCGCTCAAAACATAGATATGGTCTGTTACGCGCATGTTCCGATCCCCTTTCGTTCCTGATAGCTGGTTAAATGAAAAACGCTAAAGCGTTTTGAAAGTGAACGCTTCACTTCGTTTCGCCATTTTCTCGCATTCGCTCAGGTTTTTGACTGTCAAGAACCTAAACCTCGCGCTCCGCGCTCGATTTATTGACTGACTATATCAATACTTATGTGCTCTCGCAACCCGTACCATTTCACGGATATTGTCAAGCGGCGTTTTCATGGCGACTTCACAGCCGGATCCGAGAATAAACCGTCCGTCTTTCCCTGCCTCGTCGATACAGGCAAGGCAATCCTCGCGGACTTTTTCGGCTGTTCCGGAGAGAAGAACCGAACTCGGGTCAATGTTTCCCATCAACGTGACGCTGTTCCCGACGATCGCCCGAGCTTCCGCCATCCTGACTTTATAATCGATCTCGAGAATATCTGCGCCCGTCTCGGACATGCGTTTCAAAATCCCTTTTGTGTTTCCGCAGATATGAAGCAATTTTGCAAGTTCGCGGTCTTTACAATACTCTGAGATCTCTTTGAAAACCCGCTGTTCCGCCGGGAAGATGTACTTTTCGTAAATCTGCGGAGAAGAGAGGTCCGGAGACGCCATCGAATCTCCAACCGCAACAAAATCCGTTCCGGCGTCAATCGCCGCTTTCTGGAACCGGATCACGGCGTCCGCCGCGATATTCATGAGCGCGGTGAGCTGTTCCTGCTTTTTCAAATCCTCATCGATATCCGCCATCGCAAGTTCCACGAGGAAGTTTTCTACACCCAAAATATGACCGGCCAGCGAGAACGGCCCGGTTACAACTCCGCGAATCGCTACTTCTCCGCCGACCTTTTCCCGAAGAATCCGTGTTGCGTCAAGATAAACCGCCATTCTTCCGTCGCTGAGCGGATCGGGAACGACAAGGTTTTCAATTTCATCTAAGCTGTCAATCGCGGTCTTTACGACGTTTGGGGTGCTGTTTTCCGGAATTTCAATCTTAACTCCGAACCCTTCGGCAATATAATATCCGTCGGACTGCGGCGTAACAACGTCTATCTGGGTCTGTTCCCATGCCCGAAGCTGAACCTCCGCCATAACTCTTCCGTTGGTACAGTATTCAGAGAGCGGAACGCCGACAAGCGCCGCGCCAAAGTTTCCGCCGTATGGGGCAACCGGAACCACGTCGGTTTTTCTCCCCTTTGCCGCATTCAGGATTCTTTCGGTTGATGTCATAATATAATCTCCTAACATGTTTTTCACTTTCAGGCCTTTGCCAGCTTTATCTAAGTAAAGTATACCAGAAAACCAGAAAAACGAAAGCGTATTTTTATCTAAAACTATAACTCTAGTTGTTTTTACAAAAACTCCCCGGAACAACGATCCCGGGGAGTCTTCATACTTATTCTTCGATTTCTTCGTCCATATCAGATTCTTCCTTCGAGGATCTTCCGCTGATATTGATCATCAGTAGCGCCATGACCTGAAGAACAACAACAATCAGCATCAACGGCGTCCAGCGATCGAATACCGCCATCTGAAGAGTCAGATCTTCGGTCAGGAAGAAGACAACAACAGCAACGATTCCAAGAAGCGCAACAAGCATCTTCCCAAGCGTCCGCTTTCCGTCTAGGCGTTCCGCCTTTCTCTCCCGAATCAAGAGGTAAACTGCGTATCCAAAGAGTAAAGCGCTACCAATTCCGGA
>CAZGYK010000074.1:5318-7323 GCA_964530485.1 uncultured Oscillospiraceae bacterium | reverse complement strand
ACGGCTCGATCTCATGGGTAATATCAAAAATGCGCAAATCTTCGTCTACCGACAGCGCAACCCCATTCATCGTAGCGACCGCACCGTCTACATAACCGAAATCGATTTGAAAAACCAACGCGTTCTTTTTCCTGCTCATCTGCTGAATTCCACCTCCCATTCAGAACCATAGCCCAATTGATACCGCGACATTACGCTCCCCATCGACACAGCCAGCGCGACATGCATCAGTTCATTCGTATAGATGACCAAATCGCCGCGGTCAACATCCCCAAAAGCTTTTTCGTATCGAATTCTCTCTCTGAACAATTCGTCATCACCATTGCGGACACTCAGCAATAACGTCTCTCCATATCGGAATCCCGCTTCCTGAAAAAGGGAGACCGGAATGTTCGTCCAAAGGTTCCCGAAATTCGGATCACCAATTTCAAAGTACCCTTCAACAACCCCGTCCTCATGCGTAGCTTCCTTGAGCGGGAATCGAACGATATCTTCTATCGGATAGGATTCTCCAACCCCCTCAAAGGAAATTACTCCGCTTGCAAGCCGGGCAGCACAGTAGGCAAAGACATCGCGCCCATGAAAAACCGACGTCTCCTCCGTCCCCTTTCCACGAAGGCGGTTAACCGTCTCATCAATCTCCCGCACTTCGATAATTTTCGAAGACCGGTCAATGTGGGTTAGCGTCCCGTTATCTGGCGTAACAATAAAATATCCATCTTCCGTTTTAGCGACAGAAGCTTTTCGGGATGTTCCGACTCCCGGATCTACGACCGAAACAAAAATCGTCCCCTTAGGCCAAAAACGAACTGTTTGATAGAGCCGGTAGGATGCGCTCCAGATATCATATTGCGGGATTTCGTGTGTCCCGTCCATGATTTCGATCGCTCTGTCTACGCTCTTTACAACGCCGTACATCGAAGATACGGCGCCTTCTTTATAGGTAAAATCCGTTTGAAACACCAAGATCGGCTTTTGTTCCACAACTCCTCCTAGACCGAACGCTCCGCTGAGGTTCTCCGCTTTGCGTCTAAAGCTCTTTGACATACTCGGCCGCGCAGCGCATGAGCTCGTGGCAGACTGCGCGTGTTTTTTGAAACCCACCGTTTTTCGTCATATTCTTTTCATTCATATAGAGCTTTCGGTTTGTCTCGATCATAACCGAAACAACTCGCTTTTCTCTTTGATAAAACTTCATCGGGGTAATCGCTCCGCCAAACGGTGTATTGACTTTAGGGCGGTAGCCGGATCGTTTTGCGAAATCGCACATGGCGTCTACAAGACCTTTTGGCGTATGAAATGAATCCGTTCCAAAGTCAAAATCCGGAAGCCCAAAAATATTCCCGAGTTTAACAATCATTTTGGAATGAAAGGAATGCCCGTCGATTATCAAGCATTTCCCGTACTTTGAAAGCGCCAGTTCAACCGCCGAGGTCAATCGTTCATGATGCGGGTCATAGATCTCTTCCAGGATCTTATTTCGAAGTTCCTGATTGTTTTCGCGCAATTTTTTCCCGACCCAGGTTTTGGTATACATCAACCCCTGACCCTTTTTTGCGCAGGGTTCGAGTTCATCATCCCGGAACCGCTCTACGTCGCAAACAAACCGGCTGTTCTCTGCCACGATGCGGTTCTCGAAACCCGGGGCATCATACAAATCGTCGCAAAACGCGTCGGTCATTCGACACTTCTCACGCCAAAGCGTCAGCTCATCCAGAAGAATCGTCTTTCGATATTCTTCAGGAATTTCCAAAGATGCGTGTGGAATATGGACAACAACAAAACCGTAATCCTCTGCCATAAGCCTACCTTAAACCTGAATCCACGGACACCAGTAATCAAACGGCGGCGGATTGAGAATTCTACTGTTGACAATATAATAAATGCAAAACATAAAGAGAAGAAGGAAGAAGCCGCGCGCAATCCAGTCTGCCTTTGTCGGCGGATGTTCGCTGTACCATGACCGTTTTCTAAGTTTTCCGTAACCGCGAAGGTCCATCGCGTT
>CAZGYK010000074.1:0-5308 GCA_964530485.1 uncultured Oscillospiraceae bacterium | reverse complement strand
ATATTTCCTACCTTGCCAAAGGAGGTCATAATCAGCGGCAACAACATCATAACCGTTTGTTTTAGCCGTTTTCCAAGCCCTACCTTGCGCGAGTCCAATTCAATCCCTCTCATCATCAGAGAATTCTTTATGTCCGAATAATCCCGCGCGATATCGGGGATCGTCCGGAATGCAAGAGAGACAATCGTACAGATTTTATAGGGAAGTCCGATTTTGTTCAAACCTGCCGCAAGCTCCGACGGCGTGATCGAAAGAATAAAGAGAATCGCGGTTGCGAATGACGTAACCCTTTTGAAGAACATCGCTCCGGCGTACCAAAGCAGCTCCTTTGAAAGAAACAAGTTTTCGTTGATTCTAACGATGATCGTCTCTGCGCCGACATGGGTCAACCCGGAAGAAGGGCTGATCAGAATCAGCATCACCGAACCGATCACCCCGGTAGTCAAAAACATGATCATGAAAACCGCAAAAATCGGTTTCCAGTTGGGCTTCATGTAAATGACCGCGAGCAGGCAAAACAAGAACATCGGAAGCATCACCCTGACATCATAGGTCATGATGACATACGCGGTTAAAACGATAAAACCAAGAACCTTTGTCGCCCCATTCAGTTTGTGAATCGGAGTCGTTCCCGGCGAATAGTTGATCATAAACTGGTTATTCACCCGTCCTGCCCATCCTTTCGTACTGAATGTTATGCTCGATTACCTTTTCAGCAGGAAGATCGAGCATTCCGGCAAGTGCATAAAGCGAAGTTTGCTTCAGGTTCGCTTTTTTAATCACCTCATCATTGGAAAGAACCGAAAACACCCGGTCATCCGCAATCAGTTCCCCATCGGAAAAGACAACCGCTCTATCGGTATTCTCAATCGCAAGGTGCATGTCATGGGTAATAAAAATAATCGTCTTCCCATATTCGGAATTCAGTTTATTGATAAAGTTGATAATCTCCATGTAATGGCGGTAATCCTGGCCGGCAGTCGGCTCATCGAGGATTAGAATCTCCGGTTCAAGCGCAAGAATCGCGGCAACAGTGATACGCTTTTTCTGTCCATAACTGACTGAATCTACCGGCCAGTTACGCATCCGGTACAGTTCGCAAACCCGAAGCGTCCCTTCGGCAAGTCGGGTCACCTCGTCTGCCGGGAGATCTCGAATTTTAAGCGCGAGCTCTACCTCTTCCTTGATAGTGTCCTTGACGAGCATTTGATTCGGATTTTGCATAACAAATCCGATCTCTTCGCCAATTTCCTTAACCGAGAGTTTTTTATAATCCGAGCCGTTGATATAGATAGCGCCATTTTTAGGACGGCCAACGCCACAGATCAAGCGCGCCATCGTTGATTTTCCGGCCCCATTCTTCCCGATTAGGGCAATTCGTTCCCCTTTTTTAACCGAGAACGAAATATTTTTCAGTACATCCGGACTATCCGGAACTTGGTCATACGAATAGCTTACTCCTTCAATTCGAAGCGCGTCGTCGCCAAACTCCGGACTCTCGTAGCCAGTCTCTTTCTGAAAAAAGGTTTTTAGCTTTTCCTTGTCCGTCTTCGACAACTCGAAGCGATTCGGATCTTCAAGGTTTTTGACCGACCGAAGGTCACATCCGGCATATTTGAGCGCCGTAATATAAAGCGGCTCCCGGATTCCATATTGTTGAAGAATATCACCGCAAAGAAGCTCAAACGGCGTAAGGTCGGCTACGATACGACCCTGATCCATCACGATAACGCGGTCTACCGGCCGAAAGAGTACGTCCTCAAGGCGATGCTCGATTATGACAACAGTACGATTCCCGCTTCTCGAAATCCGGTCGATCAGATCGATCGTGACGGTACCCATCTGCGGGTCAAGAGAGGCCAGCGGTTCGTCAAAAATCAGAATATTCGTCCGCTCGTCCAAAACGCCGGCAAGCGCAACTTTCTGTTTTTGACCACCCGACAGGTTAAAGGGAAGCGCGGCCAAGAACTGCTCCATGCCGACCTCTTCGCAGTGATCAAGCACAACAGGGAGCATCTTTTCCCGCGGCGTATTATCGTTCTCCATCGAAAAGGCAACATCTTCGCCGACAGAAAGACCAACAAACTGGGCATCGGAATCCTGAAGAACCGTTCCGACCGTATTGCTCAACTTAAAAATTGAAAGGTCGCGGGTTTCTACACCGTTGACCTTTAAGGAACCGGTTATTTCTCCGGAATAGGAAAAGGGTACAATCCCGTTAATGCAATTCGCAAGCGTAGATTTCCCGCTTCCCGATGCTCCAAGAATCAACACCTTTTCGCCTTCATAGATCGTTAGATCAATATCAAAGAGCGTCGGATTCTTCTGCACCTTATATTGAAAGCCAAAGTTATCGAACTGGATAACCGGCTTTCTTTCTCTTTCATTTTCCATTAATCTTCTTCTACCAAATTGCTGCGCTTCTTGTATCTGCTGGCGATGAAGAAGAGTAGCGGTATTCCGACGATCACGAGAACCGCAGTATTGGATATTCCGGCTGCAAACGACTGGATAAAGGTAATATCAAGATCCTGCTGATAGATAAGCGTTGTCATCAACGGGGTCACGACTCCAAACGCGAACGCATTCCCGACAACACAAAGAATCGCGTAGATGATCGCGTGTTTAACCTGGAAAATTCCCTCGCTGATCTTTGCGCCGTAAAGCGGAAGTGCGCCAATAAAGAGGCCGAGAACGCCGTTGCCGATCGACCAGTCAAACCAAAAGCCCCAGCCGCCGATCAGGTCTGCAATCATGTTTCCGATCAACATCGTTACACAGGCGGGAAGCGGGCCAAAAAGACCGCCGACAAAAACCGGCACGATCATCGCTGTCGTCAATTTTGTATTTGTAAAAACCGGGATTCCGCCAAAGTTCATCAGGACACCGAAAAGCGCCGCTCCGATTGCTACGGAAACAAGCGTCATGGTATTCCATTTACCGACGAACGTTTTCAAAAAACTCTGTTTTTGCATACTAAACCCTCCACAAAAATATTCAGCCAAACCGCTATGGCTTTATGAAATAAGTATATTATATGGGCAGACACCTGTCAACGCTAAGAGACGTCAAAACGGGTCAAATTCGCCTATTTCTTGCTTAAAACCCGATTCACAGCATCCTTCCATCCGCGATATTTTTCTTCTCTCCATTGTTCGTCCTTCTTCGGGAAAAAGGTGGTTGTTTTCCGCGTCTTACATATCAGTTCCAAGTCAAACACGCCCGCTGTCTTACCTGCAAGATAGGCTACGCCCGCGCCGCTCAACTCCGAAATATTGGAAGCCGTAACCTCCATTCCAAGGATGTCACTTTGGAACTGCATCAAAAAATTGTCTTTTGTCGGTCCTCCGTCTGCCGAGAGTTTCTCGATCGAAGCACACTGCAGTTCTGTTTTCATAATCTTGACGATATCTGCGATTTGATACGCGATACATTCCTCGGCTGCCTTCACAATCTCGGCGCGCCCCGTAGTTCTCCCCATCCCGACAATTGCCGCTGATGCGTCCGGGTCCCAATAGGGAGCTCCAAGCCCGGTAAATGCCGGTACAAGATACGTCCGGTCCTCCGGGTTTGCCGTCGCCGCGATCTTCCCTGCTTCTTTCGCGTCGCTGAGAAGTCCAACTTTATCAATCAGCCAACCTGTCACTGCGCCAGTATAGTTGATATTACCTTCTAGGACATAATCAATTTTTCCGTCAATCCCCCAGGCTAGCGATGTCACGATTCCGCTTTTACTATCACAAATGTGGTTCCCGGTATTCATCATAACCGAAGATCCGGTTCCGTAGGTTGCCTTGGCCATTCCCGGGCGATGGCATCCCTGCGCAAAAAGCGCGGCATGGCTGTCGCCAAGTACTCCTAGAATCGGTATTTTTCTTTTAAGGACACCGCCGAAATCCGTTTCACCAAAACTCGAATTGGAATCAACGACCTCCGGAAGCGATTCAACCGGTACCCTAAAAAGGCGGCAGACCTCCTTGCTCCAATTAAGCGAATGGATATCAAAAAGCTGCGTCCTTGAGGCGTTGGAATAATCTGTTTTATAAACATGGTTATCGGTCAGATTAAAAACAAGCCATGCGTCAATCGTTCCGATCAATAGGTCTCCCGTGTCTGCCGCAATCTTAACTTCAGGCAAATTTTCTATCATCCAGGCAGCTTTCGGGCCGGAAAAGTAAGGGGAAAGCGTCATTCCGGTCGTCTCCTTTATCTGCTTTGCGCTTTTATCCCCAATGCGGCTGCAAATCACTTTCGCGCGGGGACACTGCCAGACAATTGCGTTATAAAGAGCTTTTCCGTCGCTTCTTTTCCAGGCAACTACCGTCTCTCGCTGGTTGCTGAGCCCGACCGCCGCGATCTCATCTTCATCGATTTGGTTCTGCCCAATAAGCTGTCTTACCGATTCATTGACGTTTTTGATGATCTCTTCCGGGTCATGTTCAACCCACCCGTTCGAATCAATGATCTGCCTGTGGGGCAGGTCATATCGGAAGAGCAATTCTCCGCGCTCATCAAACAGCATTGCCTTTGTCCCAGAGGTGCTCTGATCTATCGAAAGAATCTTCATCGCCCTACCCCTTTAACAGTGTTCTCGCAGATTCCGCGACCCCAAAAGACGTGAGACCATACTGTTCGAATACTTCCGCCGATTTTCCGGAAACAACAGGTACATCCGGAAGCGTAAGATTCAAAACCCGTTTCGGACAGTCTCTTGCCAAAAGCTGGGAAACCATCGACCCGAGTCCCCCGATCGCAACATGTTCTTCTACCGTAATGACGGCCTTCGCGTTTTTAGCGGATTCCAATACGGATGTCGCGTCAAACGGCTTAATGCAGTACATATCGAGCACCGTCGCCGAAATTCCTTCTTTCACCAAAAGATCCGCCGCATCAACAGAAGCTTTTACGAGTTCCCCGGCGGCAACGATAAGTAGGTCTTTTCCCTTTCGGAGCGTAACAGCGCGGTCCATCTGAAAATCAAGTTGTCCCTCGCTATAGACATCTTCAACCGCATTACGCCCAACGCGGATATACGCCGGCTGTTCGTCCCGAACAAGTTTTTGCATCAACGCCTCGGTCAAAAACCGGTCGCTTGGGAGATAAACCCGAAGCCCCGGTATCGAAGCGAGGACAGCAATATCATTTGAAGAATGATGGGTCATTCCAAGCGCCCCATAACTGACCCCTCCGGAGATACCGATCAGTTTGACATTCGTCCCAGAATATGCGACGTCGACTTTCACTTGTTCCATACTTCTCGTCGAAAGGAAACTCGCCGGAGAAGCGGCAAACGGCCTTTTCCCAAGCC
>CAZGYK010000073.1:6531-7323 GCA_964530485.1 uncultured Oscillospiraceae bacterium | reverse complement strand
TTCCGGAAGACGACTATGAAATGACCGGAAAGTTCACCCGCGCGGTCGACATCCAGGTTACCGGAGATGACCTCTTTACTACCAATCCGGCGCGCGTTCTCGAAGGAATCAAACATGGCGCGGCGAACACTGTTCTTCTGAAGGTCAACCAGATCGGAACCATCACCGAAGCGTTCGACATGGTCAACCTCGCCTATAACAACAACTACGCTGTTATGCCCTGCTCCTCCCGCGGAGAAGGCGTCGACATCTGCGACTACTCTGTCGGCTTAAAAGTCGGCTCGGTTCGCGAATCCGGCGTAGGAGAATATGCAAACCGCTTTACCGAAATCGAAGAAGAGCTCGGTTCTAGAGCGAAATTTGCCGGAAAACACGGCCTCAAAGGAAGCCGCTTCGCCGTCAAATAAGACCTACCTTAAAAAGCACCCCCAATTTGGGGGTGCTTTTTTTCTCTTCGCCTATTATTCTTGCGTCTTTGTTTCCCATTTTATTCTTTTTGGAATCGCTCCTTCTAAATACGCGATCCCGTCCGCCGCTCCGAGCAAAATCAGCGGAAGCGTATTGATGGTATACCGCGCCGTCGTCTCCCAGAAGCAAAGGAACAGCATCACTCCGAATACCGTGAGATAACATGCGGTTAACCCCGACGTTTTGTCCTTCCGGAACTGTTTCCAAAGCCCCGCGATAAAAAACAGAAGCGCCATCAGATAAATGCCGTTTGTATAGATCGTGTAGGGTTTGTAGAGCGGCTGTCCCTTAAGGATAATATGGTGGGTAAAATTGACGCGGTAG
>CAZGYK010000073.1:5236-6521 GCA_964530485.1 uncultured Oscillospiraceae bacterium | reverse complement strand
CTCAAGAGGCGCGAAACCGAAAAGCCCAAAGCGGCGGCGCCGCAACTGCAGCATGACAGAGTTTCATTCGTGAAGAGGTGGAAATGAGCACATGGTTTTCTGAATACCGCGTCAAATGCCTAGCCGAACGGATCGCGCCGAAGATTGCGCCGAAGGTGGAGGCAGCGTTGCTGGCCTGCATCCGCGCTGAACTTCCCGTCCCCCCAGGTCAAAACCGCTTTCTCGGTTGTCATTCCAATATAGCTGAACAGGTTGTAAGACCGATAGTTTTCAAGAATTTTCTGGTTAACCGCCTCGGCTCTCTGCTCGAGCGTGTCGAAGCTGATACAATACTGTAAATCCTCTTCGGAGTAGTGTCCCGGCGCATGGCTCCCGTAAAGGAACCAAAGTCCAACCGGCAGCCCGACCTCCTGCTCAATCGAAAAATCGAAAACCCCGCTTTTGCGTTGCCAGACGCTATATCCGCCATACATCCCAACAAACAGAACAATCGCCGCAAGCGCAGTCGCTATCGACTGTAAAAAACCTCCCTTATGCTCTAAGACCAGGTGAATCGCGATCGCTACCAACAGGACGCCGACGCTTCCCTTAATCGCAAACCCCAAAAACGCAACGGCTGAAGAGGCCATGACAAACAAGAACCTCTTTTTAAACCCGGCCTTTTCCCGCGCGGTAAGGTAGAGATAAAGCGCCCCGGTCAAAAACGGCATAGAAAGCGTGTCGGTATAAAAGATCGGGGTGAAGAGATAAAAGACCGGAAACAGAAAGCAGAGTACCGCTACCAAAAACGGGATCGACTGGTTTTTGAACAAAAGCTTTGCGGAACCGTATAAAAAGTAAATGGCAAGCGCAATCATCAGCGCGTTAAATAAAATTGCCGCGGTCACCCCCGCGTCGGTGTTCGGCGCAATCCCGAAAATCGAAAGTACGCGAAACAGCCCGCCGAGAAGCAATAACAACCCGACATTGTTGTTGCAGACGATGTAATACCCGTTGTACTCTCCCATTTTTCCGTTGTCCAATAAATCGGGCAGCGATTCAAAGACCACCTTTAGGTCCATAATCAGGTTCTGGGTCAACAAATACCCCGCCGCCATCAGAAGTCCGGTAAACAAAAGGAAACATACCGCTATCATCCTTCGGTATTTCGCCCGATCCATTCTGTCGATTCGTTCCCGAAACCGCCGGAACAAAAAGAAAACCGCCGCGGCGAGAACCGCCATCATCCCGATCGCAAAGAATCGGTTCCCCTCTCCGCGGACAAGAACATTCCCGAAAAGCCAAA
>CAZGYK010000073.1:2596-5226 GCA_964530485.1 uncultured Oscillospiraceae bacterium | reverse complement strand
CAAAGAAAACAGACAAAAAAGACCATGTAAAACGTCTTGTTGGTCGCCTTTTCCATCGTGATTCCTCCCTCTTTTATTGCTGTTCCGCCGCGGGATTACAACCGGTCATCCCTGTTTTTCTTTCGATCCCATCAAAAAAGCGTCCGAAGGGACGCTTTTCGTTTTATAGCTGGTTAAATGAAAAACGCTAAAGCGTTTTTCATTCGCGGCATGTGCCTCGCGCCGTCTGTGGCGGCGTTAACCTTGCTGTATAGTCAGTCACACGCCTTTGGCGTCCGACGGGCAAAGCCCGCCGTTTCAAAACGTCTTAGCGTTTTGAAATTGACTGACTATCTCTTTCTAGTCCAAAAACAAACACCATCTTACCCCGAACCGGTCAATCAGATCCGACGCAAGCGGGCTAAAATCAATCGGCCCAAGCGGAAACAGAATCGTCGCGTCTTCCGAAAGCGCATCATACGCTTTTCGAAGAACCGCCTCTTCGCCCGAAAAGCTACCGGCTACCGACGCTTCCGCAATCGCAAGAATCTGCCCGAAAACGTCCAGCTCAACGTGATAATAGGTTCCGTCCGGGTTCGGATAACTGCTGACGATCGGCGCGTCAAACGCTTTTTGGTAAAGCGCAACCGCCAGGTCGCTTCGAACGGCGTAAACCTGCATCATTGACCGCTTCATCGTCTTCTATTCCTCTTCTTCGATTTCGACTTCAACGTCGGCGACTGTCTCTCCGTCCTTTTCCAGGATTTCAACGTCGACTTCAACATCGATTTCTTCCTCAACAACGTCTTCGCCTTCCTGAACATCATTTTCCGGAAGTTCTTCGACGTCCTCTTCGCGTTCGGCGCGCGCAACGGTGACAACCCTGTCGTCTGCGGCGAGTCTCATGACGCGTACTCCGCGCCCATATCTTGACTGTGTCGCGATATCCTCAACATGGAACCGGATAATGATCCCCGACTGGCTGATGAGAATTGCGTCGTCGTCCGCGTCAACCGCCTTAACGCCGGCAACCGTCGTCAATGAATCACATTTATAGTTTCTGACGCCCATTCCGCCGCGGTTTTGTGTGCGGTACTGTTCAATGTCGGTGAGCCGTCCCTTTCCGTCTTCGGTTACGGTCAACAATTTTGCGCCGTCCCTGAGCGTCGACATCCCGACAACGAGATCGTCCTTTTTGAGGGTGATCGCCTTGACCCCGCGGGCAGTTCTTCCCATCGGCCGGGCGTTCTCCTCGTTAAACCGGATCGACATCCCGTCTTTCGTAGCAACAATCAGGTCCTGTCCGCCGTCGGTGAGCCGAACCCAGGCGAGTTCGTCGTCTTCGTCAAGCGTAATGCCGAATACGCCGGTCTTGCGGATATTGCTGTAAAGCGAAAGATCGCTTCGCTTGATAATTCCGTTTCTCGTCACCATAACGAGGTAGTTTGCGTCGTCAAAGTTAGAGACGCGGATGACAGCCGTTACCTTTTCCTCCGGCCAAAGCGGGAGAAGGTTTACGATATTCATCCCTCGGCTGGTTCTGGAACCCTCGGGAATCTCGTACCCCTTGAGCTTATAAACCCGTCCCTTGCTGGTCATGAATAAAAGGAAATCATGCGTCGAACAGACAAACAGTTCTTCGACGAAATCCTCATCTCGCCTCGTAAGTCCGGTGATACCCCGTCCGCCGCGTTTCTGGCTCTTATAAACGTCGGTCGGCTGGCGCTTGACATACCCGAAGTGGGTCAGCGTAATGACACAGTCTTCCTCCGGAATCAGGTCTTCGATGTCCATCTCCCCGGTTACCGCAACAATTTCGGTTCTGCGTTCGTCTCCAAACTTTTCGCGGATTTCAAGAAGTTCATTTTCAATGTTTGAAAGAAGCAGAACCCGGTCGCCGAGAATCGCCTTCAAGGCAGCGATTTTCTTTTCGAGTTCCTGAAGTTCGTTTTCTATCTTCAGAATTTCAAGTCCGGCGAGCTGTCCAAGACGGAACTGGACAATCGCCGTCGCCTGCGGATCGTCAAAACCGAATTTTTCCATAATCGCAAGCTTCGCCTCAGAGGTTTCCCCCTTGGTTCCGCGTATGGTCGCAATAATATCATCAATAATGTCGACGGCGCGTTTTAAACCTTCGAGAACATGCGCGCGCTCTTCCGCTTTATTCAGATCGAACTGCGTCCGTCTCGTAACAACTTCACATTGGAACTCAAGGTAGCTCGAAAGCATCATCTTGAGGTCCATGATCTTCGGCTCGCCGTTTTTAAGCGCGAGCATAATGACGCCAAACGTGTCCTGTAGCTGGGTATAGCGGTAAAGCTGGTTGAGAACAACCTGCGGGTTTGCGTCTCTTCGAAGCTCAACAACAACGCGGATTCCGTCGCGGTCGCTCTCGTCCCGAAGATCGGAAATTCCTTCGACCCGCTTATCTTTTACAAGGTCAGCGATACTTTCGATCAGCCTGGCCTTATTTACCATATAGGGAAGTTCGGTGACGATAATCGAAAACCGCCCGTTCTTTTGCTCCTCAATCTCGGCTCTGCCGCGGAGGGTAATGCGCCCTCTTCCGGTCGCGTAAGCCGCCCGGATTCCGCTGTATCCCATAACAACGCCGCCGGTCGGAAAGTCCGGCCCCTTGATGTAGTCGAGAA
>CAZGYK010000073.1:0-2586 GCA_964530485.1 uncultured Oscillospiraceae bacterium | reverse complement strand
TTCACAGTCCGGGTTCTCGATCAGGTAACAGAGCCCGTCAATGACCTCGCGAAGGTTGTGCGGCGGAATATTTGTCGCCATACCAACCGCAATTCCGGTCGACCCGTTGACGAGGAGATTCGGGAAGCGGGACGGCAAAACCGAAGGTTCGGTCGTCCGGTCGTCATAGTTCGGGACAAAGTCAACCGTGTCCTTGTCGATATCCTGTAACAGGTGGTTGGAAATGCGCGCCATCCTAGATTCGGTATAGCGGTAGGCTGCCGGCGGGTCTCCGTCGACCGATCCGAAGTTTCCCTGCCCTTCAACAAGCGGGTACCGCATCGAAAAATCCTGCGCCAAACGGACCATAGCGTCATAGACCGACGCGTCTCCGTGAGGATGGTAACTTCCGAGAACCGCTCCGACGGTGTCGGCCGATTTTCGGAACGCCTTATCGTGGGTCAGGCTGCGCTCGCTCATGGTATAGAGAATACGCCGGTGAACCGGTTTAAGCCCGTCCCGGACATCCGGGAGCGCGCGGGATACAATAACCGACATCGAGTAATCGAGAAAACTTTTTTTCATCTCCCGCTCAATGTCACGAATAATGATGTTCCCATCGTTGCTCTTGATCTGATTTTCTTCCTGGTTCAGGTTGTTTTCGTCCATGTTTCGCTCTTTTCCCTCATTTTCGCATCAAAACACGCCTTTTTTACACAAAAACCTGTTCAAAAACCGCATTTTGGAATCAATATCTTCCTATTGCTAAATTAAATATCAAGGTTTTGTACGTACTTCGCATTCTTTTCAATAAACGCCCGTCTCGGCGGAACTTTGTCCCCCATCAGGATGGTGAAAATTTCGTCTGCCGCGGCCGCGTCTTCAACTTCTACCTTGATCAGCGTCCGGTTTTCCGGATTCATCGTCGTCTCCCAGAGCTGCTCCGGGTTCATCTCTCCAAGCCCTTTGTAGCGGCTGATTTTTACGTTGTTGCCGAATTCAGCCATAATGCGTTCCCTGCCGACTTCGTCGTAGGCGTACTTTACTGCGTTGCCCTTCTGTAACCGGTATAGCGGCGGCTGCGCGAGGTAGATATGTCCCTCGGTCAAAAGCGGCCGCATAAAGCGGAAAAAGAAGGTCAGAAGAAGCGTGCGGATATGGCTTCCGTCGACGTCGGCGTCGGCCATAATAATAATCTTGCCATAGCGGAGCTTTTCAAGATCGAGCTCTTCCCCGATTCCGGTTCCGAGCGCCGTCACGACCGGCATCAGCTTTTCGTTTCCGTAAACCTTGTCTAGCCGCGCCTTTTCAACGTTGATCATCTTGCCCCAAAGAGGCAAAATCGCCTGGAATCGCCGGTCTCTTCCGGTTTTGGCAGAGCCGCCCGCCGAGTCTCCCTCGACGATATAAATCTCGGTTCCGTCGGCGCCTCTCTGGGAGCAGTCGGCGAGTTTTCCGGGAAGCGATGCGCTTTCGAGCGCCGATTTCCGCCTTGTTAAATCCCTTGCTTTTCGCGCGGCTTCGCGCGCCCTTGCGGCGCTTACCGCCTTGTCGAAGACCGACCGCGCAATCGCCGGGTTTTCTTCAAAATAGTCGATCAGCTTCTGATAGACCATTCCTTCGACAATCCCGCGCATCTCGGTATTTCCGAGCCGCGCCTTTGTCTGCCCTTCAAACTGGGCATCATTCAGTTTTACGCTGACAACCGCCGTCAAACCCTCGCGCACATCATCTCCGGAGAGGTTTTTATCGGCTTCTTTCAGGTAATTCTGTTTTCTTCCGTATTCGTTGAACGCCCTTGTAATCGCGTTCTTAAACCCTTGTTCGTGGGTTCCGCCGTCGGTCGTATGGATATTGTTCGCAAACGTCAGCAACAGCTCATTGTAGCTGTCGTTATACTGCATCGCGACTTCCGCTTCGCGGTTGTCCCCGACCGCCTTAAAGTAGATGACGTCGGGATGAAGAACTTCAAGCGACCGTCTCGCATGAATATGTTCAACAAAGCTCCTGATTCCACCCTCATAGTGCATCGATTCTTCAATGACGTCGTCGCTGCGTTCGTCTCTCAGCACGATTCGAAGCCCGGCGTTAAGGAACGCCTGTTCGCGAAGCCGGTTTTCAAGCGTCGAATAGTCGTAGTCGGTCTCCTCGAAAATTTCCGGATCCGCCTTCCAGGTGACAAGCGTTCCGGTTTTGTCAGTATCCCCGATCATTTCGAGCGGCCCTGTTTCATGTCCGCGTTCAAACCGCTGGAAATATTTCTTTCCATCGACATGAACTTCTACCGTGAGCCATTCCGAAAGGGCGTTCACAACCGAGGCACCGACTCCGTGGAGTCCGCCGGAAAAATGATACCCTTCTCCTCCGAATTTTCCGCCCGCATGAAGAACGGTAAAGACTACCGTCACCGCGGGAAGCCCCATCTTCGACTGGATTCCAACCGGAATGCCGCGGCCGTTGTCGGAAACCGAAACAATCCCATCTTTTTGGATGGTAACTAGGATTTCGGTACAAAAACCCGCGAGCGCTTCGTCGATCGCGTTGTCGACAATTTCGTAAACCAGATGATGAAGACCGCGAGCGCCGGTTGAGCCGATATACATACCC
>CAZGYK010000072.1:0-7333 GCA_964530485.1 uncultured Oscillospiraceae bacterium | reverse complement strand
TCAAGAGACTGATTCCCTACAAATAAGCTTAGCAGCTACTAATTAAGAAGATAACGGAGGATTCGTATCATGGCTCGTGTCAAAGGCGCGATGATGACCCGCAAAAGAAGAAATAAAGTGTTAAAGCTTGCGAAAAGCTATTATGGAAGCAAGGGTACCCACTTTAAGATGGCAAAACAGGCCATAATGAAATCTGGCCAGTATGCATATATCGGAAGAAAGCAGAGAAAGCGCGATTTCAGAAGACTTTGGATTACCCGTATCTCTGCCGGATGCCGCCAGAACGACATCAACTACAGCACGTTTATGAATGGTCTCAAGAAGAGCGGAATCGAGCTTAACCGCAAGATGCTCTCGGAAATGGCCATCAGCGATTCAGAAGGATTTGCCGCTCTTGTTGAAGCAGCAAAGAAAGCCTTAAAGTAATCAATTAACGCCCGTACGCGGTTCACGCGCGCGGGCTTTCCCATTGTTATAGAATCAGATCGCGTGGCAAAGAAATGGTAACGCGCGTTCGAAGAGACCCGTTCGGCAAAACGGGCGGGCAGAATCTCTCGATTTTAGGAGAACGATGAAAACAATCACAAGCGTTTCCAACCCAACGATAAAGGATCTGGTCCAGCTTGGCAAAAGCCGTAAGTTCCGTATGGAAACCGGCCTTTTTGTCGTTGAGGGGGCGACTTTGGCGAAGGAGGCTTCGGAATCCGGTTACGGGATTCACAGCGTCTTTTTTACGGAACGGGCAAACGACCTTTATACGGATGCGCTGGAGGCGGTCTCTTCAAATGCGAAGGAAACCTATCTCATAACCGACGGCATTGCCGAAAAGGCAAGCGCACTTTCGTCGCCGCAGGGGATATTTACGGTCCTAGAGATGGGAAAAGAAAAGAGCATTGATGACTTTATCAATAAGAAGCGGATCGCGATTCTCGACGGAATTCAGGATCCCGGCAATCTCGGCGCGATTGCGAGATCGGCACTCGCGTTTGGGTTCGACGGGCTGATTCTGTCTTTCGACACCGCCGACTGGTTGTCTCAAAAAGCACAGCGGGCGGCGATGGGGGCACTGCTTCGGAGCGATGTCGCTGTTCTTGAAGCGAAACCCTCGATCGAGCGGTTGCGCCAGGATGGTTTTCTGGTTTCTGCCGCTGCTCTTACGGAGAATGCCGTAAGGATTGATCAGCTAGAAGCGCGGGAAAAGATGGCGATCGTGATTGGAAACGAGTCCGCCGGACTTTCGGAACAGATTATTTCGGCGTGTGACATCCCGGTTATCATTCCGATCGACCAGAGGATGGAGAGCTTAAACGCAGCCGCAGCGGCAGCGGTACTGATGTATTGTCTGAGGGGGTGACGCGCTTGGAAAAGAGAGTTGCTTATTCTTTATGGCTTTCAGAAGTACTAGGTCCCTGCAACAGCAAGTTCCTAAAACTACTTGAACGGTTCGGATCAATAGAAGAGCTGTATGACCTTCGAGAGACTTCGGAAGCGGCGCTTTTTCTTTCCCCGGCAGAGTACCAGCGGGCGCGGACAACCCGCCTTTCGGATTTGGATACGATCTTTGAATACTGCGACAAAGCCGGAACAAAAATTGTCTGTTACGGAGATGAA
This sequence comes from uncultured Oscillospiraceae bacterium, assembly GCA_964530485.1. Classification (GTDB taxonomy): domain Bacteria; phylum Bacillota; class Clostridia; order Oscillospirales; family Ruminococcaceae; genus WRIP01. The sequence continues at coordinate 5,722 of CAZGYK010000072.1, read as the reverse complement.
GCGTATCCGAAACGGCTTCGGGAGACCCATATTCCCCCGGTATTGCTTTATGTTGATGGAGACGTGAATGTACTTGATACGGTAGCGATCGCGGGCGTCGGCTCGCGCTACTCTACCCAATATGGCAGGGATGCGGTCCGGTTTCTCTGTGAGCCGCTATCAGCTGCGGGAATTACGCTTGTAAGCGGACTTGCCGCAGGAACCGACACCGAGGTACATAAGGCGGCGCTTAAGATGAACGGAAAAACGGTAGCGGTTCTCGGAACCGGGATCGACACGACCTACCCGAAGCATCATCTTGAGATACGCTCGGCCATTGAACAGAACGGAGCGGTCGTCAGCGAGTATCCGCCGATGGCGAAGAACAGTCCTTATATGTTTCCGCTTCGGAACCGGATCATTTCGGGACTTAGCAAAGCGGTTGTCATTTTTGAAGCGGCGAAGCGGAGCGGAACGATGATTACCGCCAACTGGGCGCTTGACGACGGGCGGGAAGTCTTCGCGGTTCCGGGCAGCATCCTGTCCGAGAGAAGCGAAGGAACCAACCGGCTTTTGAAACAGGGCGCGACGCCGGCACTTTCTGCGGCGGATATTCTTGAAACACTCGGATTGGAACAAAAGACAAAGGAGACCCCGCTTGAAGCGACAAAACGGCCGAAGCTTTCGGGGGTAGGAAAGAGTATTTGTGATATACTGATGGATGGAGAACAAAGCTTGGATTCGCTGGTTGAGAGAACAAACCGATCGTCCAGCGAGCTGCTCAGTAGCCTTACAATGTTGGAACTTGACGGCATTGTTGGGGCGGTACCGGGACAGCGATATCGGCTTATTATATAGATATAGAGCGCACAACGAGAGAATACAGGGGAACAGAGCGCAACGATATGAAAATGATTCGGAGAATAGAATGTCAAAACTAGTCATTGTGGAATCCCCGGCGAAAGCCAAAACGATTAAAAATTATCTAGGGCGGGACTACGAAGTTCTCGCTTCGATGGGGCATATCCGGGATTTGCCCCGTTCTTCTATGGGCGTCAACGTCAAAAAGAATTTTCAGCCACTTTATCTGACCATTGACGGCAAAGAGAAAATCATCAAGGAACTCAAAGAGGCCGCCAAAAACAGCGACCAAGTGTTTCTTGCGACCGACCCCGACCGCGAAGGAGAGGCGATTTCCTGGCATCTCGCACACCTGCTTGGGCTGAGCGAAGACGAAATGAACCGCGTGACCTTTGAGGAAATAACCAAGAGCGGGGTTCAAAAAGGCATGGATGAGCCGCGGAAGATTGACCGCGACTTGGTCGATTCCCAGCAGGCAAGACGAATCCTAGACCGGATCGTCGGATATAAACTCTCGCCGTTTCTTTGGAAAAAGGTTCGCCGCGGACTTTCCGCAGGGCGCGTTCAGTCGGTTGCGGTTCGCCTGATTGTTGACCGCGAACGTGAGATCGAAGCGTTTACACCGGAAGAATACTGGATGATCGATGCGATTCTGAAACCCCAGGGTTCCCAGAAGACCTTTTCGGCGCGCCTTCGCACAATCGACGGCGTAGCCGCCGACGATTTCAAAATCCACAACGAAGAGGAATGCCGGAAAATCGTCGAGGAACTCGACGCGGAAACATTCGCGATTTCGGATATCAAGGAACGCCAGTGGAAACGGGCTCCGGAGCCTCCATTTATTACCTCTACCCTCCAGCAGGATGCTTCCCGCAGGTTTGGGTTTACCGCCCGCCGCACCATGCGCGCGGCGCAGGAACTCTACGAGGGCGTTGAAGTTGAGGGGCACGGAACCGTAGGACTTATCACCTATATGAGAACCGACTCGCTTCGTATTTCCGCCGACGCGCACAACGAGGCAGTTGATTATATTGAAAAGACATTCGGAGCGAAATACGCTTTGAAAACGCCGCGGGCGTTTAAGGGAAGACGCGCTGTTGCGGCGCAGGATGCCCACGAAGCGATTCGACCGACAATGGTTGAGATTACGCCGGCAATTGCGATGGCGACACTGTCTTCCGATCAAATCCGGATCTATCGCCTGGTTTGGGAACGTTTTGTCGCGTCTAGGATGGCAGACTCCCAGCTCAAGACCATAACAGTCAACGTAAAAGCAGGCAAGTACCAGCTTCGGGCGGCGGGAACAGAGGTCGTATTCGACGGGTATGCGAAGCTTTACGAAGCGGCGACAGAAGAGAAAAAGGACAGCGAAAATATTCTTCCTCAGATGACCGAAGAGACGCAGCTGACCAAGAAAGAACTGAAATCGGAACAGCATTTCACCCAACCGCCCCCGCGTTTTTCGGAAGCGTCGCTTATCAAAGCGCTTGAAGAGAACGGAATTGGGCGTCCTTCTACCTATGCGCCGATTATTTCAACGATTCTAGACCGCGGCTATGTCGAACGGCAGCAGCGGGCAATGGTTCCGACCCAGCTTGGAATGATCGTCACCGATTTGATGAAGGAACAGTTCAGCGACATCGTTGACGTGACCTTTTCCGCCGGAATGGAGAAAAACCTAGACCGGATCGAAGAGGGAAAAGCCGACTGGGTATCGGTTTTAGAAAAGTTTTACAGCGGATTTGAGGATTCGCTTGAAAAGGCCGAAAAGGATATGGAGGGCAAGACGCTCAAGGTACCCGACGAGGTATCGGATGTTGTCTGTGAACTCTGCGGCCGGAATATGGTGATTAAGAGCGGACGATACGGAAAGTTTCTTGCCTGTCCGGGGTATCCGGAATGCAAGAATACCAAGCGGATCGTTGTTGAAACGCCGGGGATTTGCCCGAAATGCGGCGGAAAGATCATCCAGCGCCGTTCGCCGAAGGGCAGGATTTACTATAGCTGTGAAAAGGGCAAGGAATGCGGGTTTATGACCTGGGACGAACCGACGGCGGAGAAATGCCCGAAATGCGGAAGCGTTTTGTTTAAGAAAAAAGGAAAAACCCCCTACCTCTATTGCCAGAAAGAGGGCTGTGACTACCGGAAGGAAATCGAAAAATGACCGTCCGGGTAATTGGCGCGGGACTTGCCGGAGTTGAAGCAGCAAATACGCTTGCGAATCGTGGCACTAACGTTGAACTCTATGAGATGAAGCCTTTGCGGAGAAGTCCGGCGCATCGTTCCGACGATTTTGCCGAACTGGTCTGTTCCAACTCTTTGAAAGCCGAGCGCGTCGCTTCGGCGGCGGGGCTTCTCAAAGAGGAGATGAGAAGGTTTGGGTCTTTGACGCTTGCGGTCGCCGATACCTGTAAGGTAGAGGCGGGCGGCGCTCTCGCGGTTGACAGGACGCTTTTTTCGAAAGGGGTAACCGAACGCGTACTCGAAAACCCGCTCATTCAAATCATCCATTCCGAAGTGACCGAGATTGATCCAAAGATTCCGACGATCGTCGCGACAGGGCCGCTTACCGACGGGAAACTGTTCGAATGCCTTAGCGGAATGACCGGAGGTTTTCTTAGCTTTTTCGATGCTGCTGCGCCGATTGTGGCGGCGGATAGTATTGATATGGACCAGGTGTTTTCGGCGAGCCGCTATCAGTTCGACGAAGAGGGGGATTACCTCAATTCCTATTTCAACAAAGAGGGGTACGAGGCGTTTTGGGACGCATTGGTTCACGCAAAAACTGCTCCTTTACATACGTTCGAAGCCGGGGTTTACGAAGGCTGTATGCCGATAGAACGGTTGGCCAAACGCGGAATTGATTCAATCCGTTTCGGGCCGATGAAACCGGTTGGGCTGAAAGATCCGAGAACGGGACATCGTCCTTGGGCGGCGGTCCAGCTTCGAAAGGAAGACGCGGCCGGAACGTTATACAATCTTGTTGGTTTTCAGACCAATCTCAAATTTTCGGAGCAAAAGCGTGTATTTGGAATGATTCCGGGATTGGAACAGGCAGAGTTTGTTCGCTACGGCGTTATGCACCGGAACAGTTTTGTCGATGCCCCAAAAGTATTGAATCCGACGCTTGAACTCAAAAACAGCAAGAATACCTATCTTGCGGGACAGCTGACCGGGTTTGAGGGATATATGGAGTCGGCAGCTTCCGGGATTCTGGCAGCGCGGTTTCTCTTAGATAGACTTGAAGGAAAAACGCCGGAAATACCTTCCGAAAACACCATGTGCGGCGCGCTTCTTCGCTATATTACGACCGAAAACAAAGATTTTCAGCCGATGGGGGCGAATATGGGGATTCTTTTGCCGTTGTCGGAGGAGATAAGAGACAGAAAGGAGCGGTATGCCGCTTTCGCGGAACGTGCGCTTCTCGATTTGGATTTACAGTTAACGAAAGGGATGGGTATCGGATGAAAATTGTTATTGATGCATTTGGCGGCGACAACGCGCCGCTTGAAATCCTTAAAGGCGCCGCATTGGCGAAACAGGAATATGGCATTGACATCGCTTTGACCGGAAGCGTTTCTGAGATGAAAAAAGTTGCAGGCGAAAACGGGATTTCGCTTGACGGGCTTGACCTAGTTGAAGCGCCTCAGATCATGGATATGCATGACGAGGCTAAGATGGTCATCAAACAAAAAGCGGATAGCTCGATGGGCGTTGCGCTTCGGATGGTTGCGGGCGGCGAAGCCGACGCATGCGTCAGCGCAGGGCCGACCGGGGCATATCTCATGGGCGCGACCATGATTGTCAAACGGATTAAGGGTGTAAAGCGTCCGGCGCTTGGCGCGGTTATGCCGGGGCTTCACAATCCGTTTATTCTCGTAGACTGCGGCGCAAACGCAGAAGTTCGCCCCGAGATGCTTGAGCAGTTCGGCGTCATGGGTTCGATCTATATGAAGAATGTGCTCGGCGTCAAGAAACCGCGGGTTGGGCTTGCCAACAACGGCGCAGAAGACAGCAAGGGGACCGATCTTCAGCGGAGCGCATACGGGCTTTTAAAGGAAAATAAAGAGATCCAGTTTTACGGAAACGTTGAGGGACGGGATATTCCCGAAGGCGTCTGCGACGTAGTTGTTGCCGACGGATTTACCGGAAACCTGATTCTCAAGACGGTTGAGGGAATGGCGATCACGGTTTTTGCGATGTTGAAGGATGTCTTTCTCGCAAACACAAAATCGAAGATTGCGGCATTGATGTTAAAACCTGGGCTGAAGTCGCTCAAAAAGCGGATGGATTATACCGAATATGGCGGAGCACCGCTTATAGGGTTGACCAAGCCGGTTGTCAAAGCGCACGGAAGCAGCAACGCCAACGCAATCAAAAATGCGGTTCGGCAGGCAATGCAATGGAGCGCGGCTGGCGTGACCGAAGAGATCACGAAGGCGTTTGCAAAACAGAGCGACGAAGAATAACAAGCAGGTGTTTATCATGGAAAAGCTGGAAACGAGAATTGGCTATACGTTTCAGAATAAACGTATCCTGAAAGAAGCCCTGACACATTCGAGTTACGCAAACGAGAATCCGGAAGAAAATATGTGTAACGAGCGGATGGAGTTTCTTGGGGATTCGATTCTTTCGATTGTCGTCTCGGATTATCTGTTTTTTGAGCATCGGGATATTCCCGAAGGGGAACTGACGCGGGAGCGCGCGGCGCTTGTCTGCGAAGGGGCGCTTTTTGAGTTTGCGAAGAAGATTGATCTTGGGGCTTATGTTCGTCTTGGAAAAGGAGAGCGATTGGCCGGGGGTCAGGGCAAACCTTCGATTTTGTCGGATACGTTTGAGGCTTTGATTGCGGCGATCTATATCGACGGAGGGTTTCACGAGG
>CAZGYK010000071.1:0-7342 GCA_964530485.1 uncultured Oscillospiraceae bacterium | reverse complement strand
GAGAATAACGGCAAGTACCGATGTGGGAATGCGCCACGATCAGAATCAGGACTGTTACAAAGCCGGAAGACTGAGCGATGACAGTTACTGGATGGTTTTATGCGACGGAATGGGGGGCGTCTCCTCAGGCGGGGAGGCAAGCTTTATTGCCGTCAATTACCTTGAGCAGGCGGTCAGCGATGTTTTGATTGACCTTGAAGGCGGGGAACGAATCAAAGAGTTTTTGGTCAATTCCGTTGCGCGCTGTAACAAGGTCATCTATGATTTGACCAACGACGAGGGCAGTACGATCACGATGGGAACAACGGTTGTGATGGCGGTTGTCCGAAACGGAATCGCGCAGATTGTCCATTCCGGAGACAGCCGGGCATACCTTGTTTCCAAGAAGAATATTGAGCAGATCACGACCGACCATTCGGTGGTTCAGGAGTTGCTTGAAAGCGGGAAGATCAGCGAACAGCAGGCGAGAAACCATCCGAACAAGAATATCATTACCAGCGCGCTCGGAATCGAGGCGGAGATCCGGATTGATTACGACGAGGTAAAGCTTACAAAAGGTGATACGCTGTTGCTTTGTACCGACGGGTTGAGCAATATGATGGAGGATTCGGAAATTGCCGCAATTGTCCGGGATTCGGATTTTTACCGGAGTGCAGAGAACTTGGTGAAGCGGGCCGTCGCGCTCGGCGGATTTGATAATGTAACCGCAATGTTACTTCGTATGGAATAAAAATGTGGTATAAAGGAAATGAGAAACGGCCGTGACCGTTTTGAGATTTTTGTCGGATACAATGACTCAATGGGTAAGACGTTTTAACCCGGGAGGAAAAAAAGAGTGGATAAATATATCGGAAAACGCCTGGATGGCAGATATGAAATTTTAGAGATGATCGGATCGGGCGGTATGGCGAACGTTTACCGGGCGCATGACCGGCTCGAGAACGTCGACGTTGCCGTAAAGATTCTTAGGGAAGAATTTCTTGGCAACGAGGATTTTGTCAGACGGTTTAAGAACGAATCCAAAGCGATCAGCCTTCTTTCCCATCCAAATATCGTGAAGGTTTTTGACGTCAACTTCTCTGATTCGGTACAGTGTATCGTGATGGAGCTGATTGACGGAATTACCCTTAAGGATTATATTGACCGTCAAGGACAGCTTGGTTGGCGCGACGCCGTACATTTTACCGAGCAAATTTTGACAGCGCTTCAACACGCGCATGACCGCGGCATCGTTCACCGGGATATCAAGCCGCAGAATATCATGCTTCTTGCGGACGGGTCGATCAAGGTCATGGACTTTGGGATTGCCCGTTTTTCGAGGAGCGAAACAAGAACCATCACCGACAAAGCGATCGGATCGGTTCACTATATCAGCCCGGAACAAGCAAAGGGGGACACCACAGACGCCAAGGCGGATATCTATTCGACCGGCGTAATGTTGTATGAGATGCTTGCCGGAAGACTTCCGTTTGAATCCGACAGCCCGGTTTCGGTTGCGATCAAGCAAATTTCGGATACACCGCAGAGTCTTCGGGAAATTGATGACACCATTCCGGAAGCGCTTGAGGAAATTACCTTTAAGGCGATGGCGAAAGATCCGGCAAAACGGTATCAGTCGGCGGCGCAAATGCTTCGCGATATCGACGAATTCAAGAGAAACCCGAGCATTAAATTTGCTTATAAATATCTTCCGGACGACGCGCCGACACGGTATGTTGAAGCGGCGAAGAGCACAAAGCCGCAACCCCCGGCGCCGAAAAGCAGAAAGGCGAAGAAGCGCAGAAGTGTCTTCGTAATTGTTGCGTTGAGCCTGACCTTTGCCTGCGTGATCGGTTCGGCAATACTCATCTATATGGTTTTCAACATCAACGGGGTTTTCGGAAAGACAGAAGATGTTATTCTTCCAGATTTTAAGCAACAAAATATCAACGACGTACAGGGAAACAAAGACTATAAATTCAAATTCGAGATTATCGAGGAATTTGACGAGGAATTTGGTCCCGGCGTTATCATTTCGCAGACACCGGCCGAAAATATGAAGGTTAAGTCGACCGGAACGGTTAAGCTTACCGTCAGCAAAGGCAAACAGATCGTTACCATTCCGCAGGTTAAGGGTCTTACGATGCAGGAGGCCATTAAAAAACTGCAGGAACAGAAATTGATCGTGACGCTTGAACTAAAAGCGGACGATAGCGTTTCACCGGGACTCGCTTATAGAACCTCACCTGAGATGGGCGAAAAAGTCGAGGCGGGGAGCAAGATTACTCTTTATATGAATCCAAAACCCGGATCCGGCTCCTCCAGCACCTATATGCCGAACGTTGTCGGAACGTCGATGAACGATGCGATGACAATATTGGCGATCAACCGGATTAAGGCAAGGTTTGAAAAGGTTCAAGACGCGGCGCCAAAGGGCACCGTTATTAAACAGAGCGTTGCCCCGGAGACGCTTATCGCGTTCAATACCGAAGTCATCTTGACCGTCAGCGACGGCCCGGGATTCAAGCCTTTCGCGTGGAATGCATCGCTTCCCTATTCAGTCAACAATGATTTGAGATATACTGTAACTGTTTCACTTAACGGCAACGAAGTTCATTCTCAGGTCATATCGGCCGGACCAGTTTCTCTTCCGATCAACCTTGATATTTCGGAAGACAGCGCTGTTGTCGTCAACATTAACGGACGGAAGATCTATGAAGTTCATATCAAGTATGAGGATATGTCAAGCTCGCTTGTGTTTGATGGAAGCAGCTCGTTCCAGATGTCAAAACCGTCGACACCGACCGTCAATAAGTCGGATTTGAATGCCAAGATTTCCGCGGCGAACGGCTTGCTCGGCGACAGCGGAATTCACGTACAGGAAAACGGAGACGGGTTGAGCCCCGGAGACCGCTGGTGGACGGCGGCGACGAAATCTGCTTTGTCGGCAGCGGTTACCGCAGGACAGGGAGTCGCAGGCAACAACAACGCGACCCAGGCGGAAGTAGATGCGGCGGCGTCGGCGATTGCCGGACCGATGGCAGAACTTCACACAGTTCCGACACCATAATCTATGTTTGAAAAAGACGACAAAGTTATATTAAAAGGAATCGGCGGCTTTTACTATGTAAAAACCGCCGATGGCGTTTTGGAAGCGAAAGCGAAAGGCATTTTCAGAAAGCGCGGGATTACGCCGCTTGCCGGGGATGTTGTTGAGATCGAAGAGTCGAACGGCGACTATGTGATCAGCGAGATCAAAGAGCGCAAGAACAGCTTTCTTCGCCCGCCGGCCGCGAACGTTGACCTCCTTTATCTTGTCGTCTCGACATTGGATCCGCGACCCAATTATATTGTGATCGATAAGCTTCTCGCCATCGCCGAGAGCAAGGATGTTGAGGCGGTTATTCTGTTGACGAAGACAGATCGGGAAGAAAACGAAGTCTTTTTAGAAATCTACGAGGGTTCCGGGTACCGGGTCATAGATGCCAGAAAGGATTTTCAAAAAGCGAAAGCAGACATCCTAGCGATCTCGAAAGACCGGATTTCGCTTTTTGTTGGGAATAGCGGAGTCGGGAAGTCTACTTTGCTAAATGATATGTTTGGCTGGGATCTCGAAACAGGGGAAACGAGCAAAAAGCTCGGGCGCGGAAGGCATACGACAAGGGCGGTAGAATTCTATGAATGGGACGGCTGTTACTTCGCCGATTCGCCGGGATTTTCAGCTGTTGACATCGAACGGGCGGAGTATATTCCGAAGGAGGAACTACAGTACCTTTTCGTAGATCTTGCCGGTTACGTCGATCGATGCAGGTTTCGCGGATGCTCCCATACTTCCGAACAGGGGTGCGCCGTAATCGAAGCGGTTGAACAGGGGAAGATACAAAAAAGCCGATACGACAGTTATTGCGAACTTTATAAGAACGCTAAGGAAATACACGACTGGGAACAAAAATAAAGCTCTGCTTTCGCAGAGCTTTTTCGTTTGGCAGGGAATCGGATCAATAGCCGAGATCTTCGTTGATAAAGATGACTTCGGTATCCGCGACGGTAGGACGTTCGACGAGAAGTGTTGCATGACAGATGCGCTCGGGGCTGTTGCAGTCATAGCATTTGTCGGCGTTTTTGGCGCAGGGGGTGTTGCGTTTCAGACGCTGGGCATTTTTGGGAGAGGCGATATTCTTTGCACGATAGATCGCCGCTTCGAGTGTAGGGGCAATCTTGTTTTTCCCGATGATGTAGATGACTCGCTTCGGACCAAAGGTACTATAGGCGAGGCGGTTTCCGGTTCCGTCGATATTGACCAGCTCCCCGGTTTCAGAGACACCGTTGGCCGAAAGAATATAGACGGTTGAATGGCCGCTCGCAAGGCGCGTATCGGTTCCGGTCGAGACATAGTGCCAGATAACGGTATTTTCGTCGCGCAGGTTTTTGTAGAGATCCAGTTCAGAGGCGGTCATACTGCCCCCGATTCCGACGACGGTATTTTTGATGTTTGCTTTCAGGTATTCAACTGCTTCTTCTTTTGTTTCAAAAAAGGAAGTTCTAAAACCATGGTTTTCAAACTTTTCACGGATGGCTGAGAAATTCATAGAGATGCCTCCTGTATCGGTTATTGGACTGTCTTGATTACGTCTATTGTATCATATTTCAGCTGATTGCAACAGGAAAAAGGACAACGGAATGTGGTTGCTTTACGGGTAAGAGATTGAGGTTGTTAGGACTTTGGATTTGTTGCGCTTTTTCATGGCGTGTGCTAAGATAGCAGGAGTGTAAAATTACCGGCAGGAAAGGAGTTTTATGGAGAAAAAGACAAAAGCAATCCCCTCGTGGGCACAAAAAAACATGGTCTTCAATCTCGTCTATAAAACCTTTCGGATGATCCGGGATGAAGGAGTCAAGCAGACGCTGTTCGCGGTTCGGTATGTCATTAAACGCCGGTGGCAGATGCGCCCGATCAAGAAGCGGATGAAAATGACTCCGAAGAAGCGGGAAATTCAGGAAGCAACGGTTTTTACGAATCCTGTTAAGATCAGCGTGATCGTTCCGCTTTATAATACGCCTCTTCGCTTTCTCGATGATCTGGTTGAATCCCTGTTGCTTCAAACCTATCAAAACTGGCAACTCTGCCTTGCGGACGGAAGCGACGACGCGCACAAAGAGGTCGGGGCACGATCGGCCGAATATGCCGGGAAGGATCCGCGGATTCTTTATAAAAAGCTCCCGAAAAACTATGGAATCGCGGGAAACCGCAGCGAGGCGGTTTTGCTTTCCGACGGAGACTACATTTGTTTTCTTGACCACGACGATATTCTCGCCGAACGGGCTCTTTTTGAAGTTGCAAAGGCGATTGATGAGACCGGAGCCGACTTTCTCTATTCCGACGAGGTTGTTTACGGCGGACGAAGGAAAATGGTCAACAGCATGCATCTCAAACCGGATTTTTCTCCGGACTATCTCCGCTGTTGTAACTATATCTGCCATCTGACTATTGTCAAGCGGACGCTTGTAGATAAGATTGGACTATATGACAGCCGGTATGACGGAAGCGAAGATTTTGATTTTATTTTAAGGGCAACCGAGAACGCAGAAAAGATCTACCATATCGACGAGCCGATCTACTACTGGCGGGTTCATGAGGGGTCGGTCGCGAGCGATATTTCGGCGAAACCGTATGCCTGGGATTCCGCCAAACGCGCGGTTGAGGCGCATCTTGAACGGATCGGGATCGAGGGGGACGTTGTTTTTTCAAAGGCGGTTCCGATGCTGCATGTGAACTACAGGATTGTCGGTAATCCGTTGATCTCGATTGTTATCCCGACTTCCGATCACAGCGACGATCTCAGAACATGTATTGAGTCGATTCAAAAGAAATCGACCTACCAAAACTACGAAATCATCGTTGTTGAGAACAACAGTAAAGAACCGAAAACGTTCGCGTATTACAAGGAGCTTGAACCGTTTCCGAACATTACGACTGTCGTTTGGGAGAGGGAGTTCAATTTCTCTGCGATCAACAATTTCGGAACGACGTTTGCGAAAGGCGAGCACATCCTCTTCTTAAACAATGACATCGAGGTAATTACGCCGGACTGGCTTGAACAGATGTTGATGTTTACACAGAGAAAAGATGTCGGCGCGGTTGGAATAAAGCTTCTTTATCCGGACGATACCGTTCAGCACGGAGGAATTGCCGTCGGAGTTTGCGGCAGCGCGGCAAACCTTTGCCCATTATTCCCAAGGGACTACGAGGGATACATGAGCCGCCTTGCGGTTGTCAGCAATCTTTCCGCGGTGACCGGCGCATGTCTGATGGTAAGAAAAGAAGTGTTTGATCAGGTTGGAGGATTCGACGAGGCACTTGCCGTTTCGTTTAACGACGTTGACCTTTGCCTTAAAATTTCGAAAGCGGGATACTATAACGTGTTCAACCCCGTCGCGGAGGCGTACCACTACGAGTCGCGTTCACGCGGATACGATACGAAGGGCAAGAAGCGGGAGCGAATGGAACGGGAAAAGGCGCTTCTCGTCAAGAAATGGCCGGAGTATTATGGGGAAAAAGGCGATCCATTTTATAATAAGAATTTCGGAAAACAAAGTATCAGCTATGATACGGCAATGTAGAAATCGAGGATAAAGCAAGATGTTTTTTCAAATTTACTGGTCCTTTTTTAAGATCGGAGCTCTTACGTTCGGAGGCGGTTATACCATGCTTCCGATGATCGACAGGGAGATTGTTCAAAACCGCGGATGGGCGGAAAAACAGGATATTATTGATATCTACGCTGTCGCGCAATCCCTCCCCGGCGCGATCGCGCTAAACTCGGCGACGCAGATCGGATACCGCAAGAAGGGTGTTCTTGGCGGAATTGTTGCGATGCTTGGGACGATTACACCGTCCGTTATCATTATCACATTGATTGCATCGGTTTTGGCGCTTGCATGGGGAAATCCGATTTTGACTTCGGCCTTCGCGGGAATCGGCGTTGCAGTATGCGCCATGATTCTCAATACGGTAATCCAGTTCCTCAAAAGCAGCATTGTTGACGTGATCTGTGGTGCGATCTTTGTTGCAACGCTGGTCTGTTCGCTTCTCTTTAAGCTTTCTCCGTTTATCTATATCGTGATCGCTATTGTTTTGGGAATTGTAATCGGCTCCTTCAAAAAATCAGCGGGCAAGGGAATTCCGGCGAAGGAAAGCGAAGCGCCGGAAGAGATTGAATCGCTTGACGAAGGGGAAGGGGGGCTAGAGTAACCGTGATAGTTTTTCTTGAATTGGCTTGGGAATTTCTTAAGATTGGATTCTTTACGATCGGCGGCGGACTCGCAGCCCTTCCGTATCTCTACCAACTGGCCGAAAAATATC
>CAZGYK010000070.1:0-7401 GCA_964530485.1 uncultured Oscillospiraceae bacterium | reverse complement strand
AGCGAGAGAACTTTTACTTTCTCTACAACGCTTTCATCAAATGGGATCTGCGGAAGACGCTGGCGGTCGACCGACATTCCCATAAATTTGCGGCTGGCATCCGGCATGACGAAGACAAGATTCGGAACCGACTCAACATTCGTCCGCGGAGAAACCGTCAGGAAGGTTGTATCGACTCCCTTGTCTACCAGAATATCGCGGACAAGACGTCCGACAACATCATCCTTAACTTCAGAAACAATTCCGGCCTTCTTGCCGAGTTTTACGAGAACCGCAGATTCATTTGCGGTATCGCCTCCGGTCGAGATGAAAACGCCACCCGATACCGAGGTAAACTCACGCTCAGTTTTGGCAAAATCATCAAGATCGGCGCCGCCGATAATCATATCGAGACCAACCTGCCCTACTACCAATACATCAAGATCCATGAACACTACTCCTCCTGGCAAATCATAATTCTACGACAGCTTTTAAAACATCCATCTTGCGGTCGATCGCGTCCTCAAAACCGTTCTGGACATCGTCGAAACGATAGATGTCAGTACAAACCTGCTTTACATTGATTCTACCAGAAGAAATTGCTTCAATCAACATCGGATAGACATTTCTGTAGTGAAATATTCCAACAATATCTACTTCCTTTGATCCAAGCTTCAAAAAGTCAATTGAGACGTCACCATGAATATTGCCAACCATCACGATCTTGCCGCCTTTTTTGACAGCTTTATCTGGTATACCCTTCTTTTAACGGAAGCCAATCAAGAACTTTTCGAATATAGGGATACCAAAAGTCCCAGTCATGAATACCTGGCTCCTCTTCATAAATGATTTCGGCGCCAGCTGCCTTCGCGTCATCCCGAAACCGGATACTCGCCTCATCGAGAACCCTCATATATCAACTAGACAGGATTGAAACGCAACTTAACAATAATGCCAAAAAAGCAGATAAAAAGCGGGTACGTCTATGTACCCGCTTTTTATTCCTAATCTTCTACTTCTATTCTCTCAATCTTAAAAACAACCGGACGAATTCCGTCGGTACAACAGGAGATCAAACAATGTTCGCCTTTAATCCAGGGATAACTAGCTCCAAAAAGTACCCCGACGACATCTCTTTGGATATCCGCCCAAGCCCAGTTACAGAATCCTTCGGGCATACCGGTCCCTTCGAGGATGAATTCCTGTCCTACCTCAAACCTCGGGCAAACGACGATTCCCGGCTCCGGATTCCCATACTTTTCCGCTACATCTTGAAACAGTTCCTTCTTAATCACTGTGATTTTGCACTTATACATCTTTGTTCCTCCTTACAGTTTCATTTGATCATAATCCTACCATAATTCAATCAAAACGTAAATTCGAGCGGAAATGCCTTGCTATTTCGGTCAGAATCAGTATATGCTTTATAGAACATCTTACAAGAATGAGGATAAAGATGATTAGCCTTTCGCTATGCATGATCGTAAAAAATGAGGAGAAAGAACTTGCCCGCTGCCTTTCCCAGGTAACGGGATTTTCTGATGAAATCATTCTTGTCGATACCGGTTCAACCGATCATACAAAAGAAATCGCGAAAACATTTACCGACTTGGTTTATGATTTTACATGGATTGATGACTTTTCCGCGGCCAGAAATTTTTCTTTCTCGAAAGCGACAAAAGAGTATATTCTCTGGCTGGACGCCGATGATTTCATCTCGAGCGAAAATCAAGCCAAAATAATGCAACTCAAAGAGACTCTCAAAAAAAACCACAAGGGCGTCTACATGCCCTACAATCATACCGAAAATGGTGCTCTTATCACAAGCTTTCCCCGCCTTCGTATTGTTCGGCGCGATGCCGGTTTCGTTTGGCGCGACCGGATCCACGAAACGCTGGAATCCAATTCGGTAAAGCCTAACGAGTTCCTAAATTGCGATATTGCGATTAGCCAGGAGATTAAACCGCGCGGAACAACGACGCGTTACCTCGAAATTCTCGGCAATATTGTTGCCGAGGGCAACGCGGATCTTAGAACCCTCCAGCTCTACGCGTCAGAGTTGGAAAAGCACGGCCAAAAAGAGAAGTCTATCGAAATTTTCGAACAATATTTTCAAAACGGCGGTCTTAAGGACATCGACTGTCTGATGGCCACTGTCCAACTTGGAACGCTTTATGAACAGACTGAGCAATATGACAAAGCGCTTCAACTCTACAGCGACTCAATGCCGTACTGTGGCGAGCGTTCCGAATACTGCTGCTCGCTCGGAAATTTCTATTTTGAAATTGCGGGAGATATCGAAGAAGCCGTTTTTTGGTATCGCGCCGCGCTTCGCTGTCCCTATCCGAAAAACACGGTAATTCTCGAGCGCTTCTATTACTATGTTCCTCAATTTCGGCTGTATCAAATTTTCGAATCGATCGGAGACAAAAAGAGCGCAGAAAGCCATCTCCTTCTGGCGCTGGAAGAAATGAAGAAACTGGAATCGAAATCGCGATAAACACAACTTCAATATAGCTGGATAAATGAAAAACGATAAAGCGTTTTTCATTCGCGGCGTGTGCCGCGCGCCGTCTGTGGCGGCGTTAACCTTGCTGCATAGTCAGTCGCACGCCTTTGGCGTGCCGACGGGCAAAGCCCGCTGTTTCAAAACGCTTTAGCGTTTTGAAATTGACTGACTATATAAGAAAAAGGAGCCGAATGGCTCCTTTTTGATTTACCGTATTCTTGAACCTTCCGGCACGGAATCGTCGATAAAGATGACGCTCGCCCGATCGTTTTCCCCATCTTTTACATCGCTTGAGAGAATCATTCCTTCGCTCATAATTCCGCGGATCTTCGCCGGTTTCAGATTGAGCACCGCCGCAACCTTTTTGCCGACCATCTCCTCCGGACGGTACCACTGGGCAATTCCGGAAAGAATGGTGCGTTCCCGCTCTCCGTCGTTTACGGTGAATTTCAAAAGCTTATCCGCCTTTTCTACCTTCTCACAGGCAAGGACTTTTACAACGCGAAGCTCGCTCGCCATAAACTGGTCATATTCGATCTCCGGTTCATGTTCAATCGGCGCTTTTACTTCCGGCGCTCCGCCAAGCGCTTCAAGCTCCGCGAGTTCCTTTTCGAGGTCGATTCGCGGGAAGAGCGGCGGTATCGATTTGCAAACAACGTCTTTCGGAAGAACACCGAATGTTTTTAGGCTGTCGTATCCGACGTATTCCGCGGTTACGCCGAGAGCCTCAAAAATCTTTGGAGAGGTGTTCGGCATAAATGGTTCGAGAAGTATCGCGACAATCCGCAGCGTCTCGGCGAGGTTATAAAGAACCGTCGCAAGCCGCGGACGGTTGCTCTCGTCCTTCGCGAGCTGCCAGGGCATCGTTTCATCGATATACTTGTTGGCGCGCGAGACCAGCTTAAAGAGTTCAATCAACGCCTGCGGCATCTGCATATTTTCTACATATGCGGCGACTTTGCCCGGAACTTCTTCCGCGAGTAAAATCAGTTCCTTGTCTACCTCAGCTGTTTCCCGTTCAACGATCAGTTTTCCATTAAAATATTTCTCGATCATCGAAACAGTTCTCGAAAGCAGGTTCCCGAGATCGTTCGCGAGATCGGAGTTAATTCTTCCAATAAATCCGGCATTGGTAAAGTTACCATCCTGCCCAAGATGCATTTCGCGCATGAGATAATAGCGGATCGGATCAATTCCATAACGCGCGCAATAAAATACCGGGTCAATCACGTTCCCGAAACTCTTGCTCATCTTTCTTCCTTCCGACATCCACCAGCCATGTGCAATGACTTTTTTCGGAAGCGGAATATCCTGGGCCATCAACAGCGCCGGCCAGATAATCGAATGAAACCGTACGATCTCCTTAGCCATCAAGTGGATATCCGCCGGCCAATAGCGGTCGTAATCATGGTATCGGTCGTTCATATATCCAAGCGCGGTAATATAGTTGGAAAGCGCGTCAACCCAGACATAAACGACATGTCCCGGATCAAAATCTACCGGCACGCCCCAGCTAAACGACGTCCGCGAGACACAGAGATCTTCAAGGCCTTGGTTGATAAAACTCTTCATCTCATTCAGGCGGCTTTCCGGCTGTAAAAAATCCGGATGCTCTTCAAAATGTTGAAGAAGCCGATCGGCGTAATTCGAAAGGCGGAAAAAATACGCCTCTTCCGAAGCCTCGATTACCGCACGCCCACAGTCGGGACATTTTCCATCTACGAGTTGGCTCTCGGTCCAAAAGGATTCGCAGGGTTTGCAGTAAAGACCTTTATATACGCCTTTATAAATATCTCCGCTGTCGTAGAGTTTCTTAAAAATGCGCTGGATCGCGAGTTCATGATAATCGTCGGTCGTCCGGATAAACCGGTCGTACTGGATATTCATCAGTTCCCAAAGATCGATGATTCCGGCAACAATCTCGTCAACATATTCCTTCGGGGTCTTTCCGGCATTTTTCGCGGCATCCTCAATTTTCTGGCCGTGCTCGTCGGTTCCGGTTAAAAACAGTACGTCATACCCCTGCATTCGCTTAAACCTCGCAACGACATCGGCCGCAACGGTTGTATAGCTATGCCCAATATGCAGCTTGTCGGAAGGATAATAAATCGGTGTTGTGATGTAAAACTTCTTCTCCATTTGTCTTTTCCTTTCTTGCAAGATTTTTTGCCGAACCTATTGCTCGCTCGGCAAGGGTATAAAAAGTATTATATCATAGGAGCTAAAACAGGTAAACCGCCAAAAAAAATGACAAAACATATCTTTTTTCGAAAAATATTTATTGACAAACGATAAATATTGCGCTATTCTGTCCATAATCGAAGCAGGATTGCTTCCTAAGAGCGTCAACGGAGGTTTATTATGGCAAAAAAATTCGATTCCGGCCGGGTCGGAGAAATCAAAGTAAAAGCTCTTCGGATCATCGCGTACGGTGCAATGGGGCTAACCGCACTTCTTATGGCGTTTCTCCCGCGTATCGTCTCAAATTATCTCTATTACGTCCAAAACGTCATCAGCCCGAACCTCTCGACAGCGATCATTGTCTATGTATATCTTTGCTGTATTCCGTTTCTTTTGGCGCTGATTACGGTCGCAAGCCTCTGTGATGTTATCGCCATCGGTGAACCCTTTTCAGAGCAAAGCCTGAAACTTCTCAGCCGAATCGTCTGGTGCTGTTATATCGAGGCGATTCTCAACGCGGCCGCTATCCTTGTTTTTTCGATCTTTTTCAACATCGGTATCTTTATTTCAAGTATCATCATTATCGGCATCTGCGGTGCCGTTGCAATTTTCGCAACCGTCCTGAAGGAACTCGTCAAATCGGCGATTCGCCTTCGGGAGGAGAACGATTTAACCATATAAGGAGGGCTCAAAATGGCTATTATTGTCAATCTCGACGTCATGATGGCGAAGCGAAAAAAAAGCGCTACCGAGCTTTCCGGCGAGATCGATCTCACAATGGCAAATCTATCGATCCTAAAAAACAACAAGGCCAGGGCAATCCGGTTCAGTACGCTTGACGCGCTCTGTAAAGCGCTTGACTGCCAGCCCGCCGACATCCTTGAATATGTGGAGGACAAAGACAGATGAACAACCAGCAAAATAGTCGAAACCAGACCAGCCAGCCAAATTCACCCGCTATGCCAAACCCGATGGTAGGATATTCAGTTCCGAACAATATGGCGGGCTATCTGTCTCCGCAGGAATGGCAAGCCGCACAAAACGCAGCGGCAGCCGAACGCTTTCGCCAAATCCAAGCAAATCAGGAAATCCGTAAGCAACAGCGCGTTTCTATCGCAACCGAACGCAATATGGTTTTTACGATCTGTGTCATGCTTTTGTCGGTGTTCTTTACCGAAACCCTTACCAACTCACCCGGCGGAATCGGAGCAACGCTTGCGTTTTGGCTCTTTGAACTGCTCCTGTTCCGTTTTTTCTCTAAAGCTGAATCCTCCCACAGAAAAAAGGCTCTAACGCTTGCGTTACCGGTTATGCTGATCTCGTTCTCGTTCTCGCTGTTTCGCGACAGCAAGGGCTATTTTCTACCCTATGTAACTATGCTGGTTCTAATCGGATTACAGCTGATTGTTCTTTCCGGCGTCGCGATCAAAGAAGTTTTTTCCGCAGATACGATCTTCGAATATCTTCGCAGAACCGTTCTGAAACCGTTCGAAAACTTTGATCTGTTTTTCGTCACACTTAAACCAAAAAGGGATTCGCGTAGCGGAAAACTTAAAAACCTCGTCTTCGTTTTATTGGGAGTTTTGATTGCAATCCCGTTTGTCGCTTTGCTTCTTTCCTTATTCTCTTCTGCGGACCCCGCTTTTGAAAGAGGATATCTTGACTTTATCCGTTTCATTAAAATAGATATCCCGGTTGGAAGAATCATCTTTGACTTGTTCTTTGGGTTCCTGTTAGCGCTTTTCATTGGAACCGCGATTCTCTATAACTCCGTCGAAACCGACAAGTCTATCAAGCAACGCAAACCGCTTCGTCTCAACAACATTATTGGCATGAGTTTTATTGCGGTTCTCAACATCGTTATTGCCGCCTTTGCCGTTTATCAGGTTATCTATTTTTTCACCAACGGTGCCTATAGTGTCATCGTTGCGTCGATTGGCTACGCCGCATACGCAAGGCGCGGATTCTTTGAACTCTGTTGGGCTTCCGGCATTGTCTTCGCCCTCTCGGCAACAGTGTTGGCGCTCTGTAAAAAAGAGGACAAAAATCCAATTTACATTCGAATTTCAATACTTCTTACCAGTCTTTTTAATATCATCATCGCCGTTTCCGCTGTCAGACGTATGCTCCTCTATATTGAAGCGCATGGGTTTAGTGTCAAACGCCTCTCTACCTTCTTTGGCATTCTCGTGATTATGGTTTCGCTTGTCTGGCTCATCGCGAAATGTATTTCTCCAAAGTTCAAATCGCTAAAAATGATAGGCGTATCTATCGTTATCCTTGTTACCCTCTTTTCTTTCGTCAACCTTGATAGAATTGTTTCCGGCTACAATACCCCGCGGTATATTTCCGGAGAACTTTCCCCGGACCTCGAATATTACAACCAACTCTCCTATACCTGTGCCGGAGACCTTGCCATTCTTTATAATGACTTGAAGACCAATCCATTAAGTAAGTTGTACAGCATTGAGGATTCGCTCAAAGACTCTATCGATTGGAAACGGATAGAATTCGAGGAACGATCGCTATTATGCTTTACTCTCGATGATATCCGCGTATCGAAAGCTTTCAATTCAATTATTGGTTAGCATAGGCACCTTCTAAAAAAGCCGGAGCATGATGCTCCGGCTTTTGCTAAATGCTTTCTTATGTCTCGGTATTTTCCTTGGGATAATGCCACCTTTTACCGGGGATAACGCACCGATACGCTCGGCTTATCGATTCCATTCCAG
>CAZGYK010000069.1:0-7432 GCA_964530485.1 uncultured Oscillospiraceae bacterium | reverse complement strand
TATATTCCTCAATAGCTCAGTCGGTAGAGCATGCGGCTGTTAACCGCAGGGTCGTTGGTTCGAGTCCAACTTGGGGAGCCAAAGATAACCCGAACCTGTCATGAAAGTGACAGGTTCGGGTTTTTATGTTGCTATGTTATCGTTTCAGAAATAGTTTAAGGAAAAAACCTCTGCTGTGCAAGAGAGAACAGCAAAGGTATTCTTATTCTAGACGTCGTATTCTTCGGTGGTCTCCGGTTGATATACTACATTCTGCGAAGAATATTCCTTCAGCGTAAAGCTTGAGACTGTTTCGGTTAGCATGGTTGCCTGTGCGGCCATCTCCTCTGCAGATGCTGAAGACTCTTCTGCTGTTGCAGAGTTGGCTTGAATGACCTGGGCGATCTGCTGAATTCCGGTATTGAGTTCATTCATCACACTGGTCTGGTATTCGAGGTTTTTCGTAAAATCGCTAATCAGTTCAAGGTTGCGGATTGAAAACTCATTGACAGTCTGCAGGCTATTAGCTGTTTTTACAACTATTTCGTTGCCATCTTGGACTTTGACAAGGCTACTTTCAATCAGCGCAGTCGTTTCGCTGGCGGCCTGCGCAGATTTTGCAGCAAGGTTGCGCACTTCAGCCGCAACTACCGCAAAGCCCTTGCCCTGTTGACCTGCGCGCGCCGCCTCAACAGCGGCGTTTAACGCGAGAATATTTGTCTGGAAAGCGATTTCATCGATCACTTTTATGACCTTTGTTATATCTCTTGAGCTTTCATCGATGCTCTGCATCGCCTCGGTCATCAAGTTCATCGATTCCATACCGTCAACCATGGTGTCGCTCGTTTTCTGAACTAGGTCGAGGGTCTGACGTGCGGCGTCGGAGCTTTGCGCCGTCATGTTGTTCAGATCGGAAATCGTAGATGTAAGTTCTTCAACGCTCGCTGCTTGCTCGGTTGAACCGCTCGCAAGGCTTTGCGCCCCGTCGGAAATTTGGTTGGCACCGGCAGAAACCTGTATTGCAGCTGTACGGATTTCAAGAAGCATTCTATTATTGGTATCAAGAATATTTTGAATAGCAGAGTTGACTTTGTCTTTGGCGGATCGGATTTCAATAGAGGATGTGAAATCACCGCGCGCGATGCTTTCAAGAACCAGAGCCTGATTGTTAAAGGCATCTATCATCCCATCGAATGCCTTGCCAAGTTCACCAAACTCCTCAGTCGTTTCGATATTGGCGTAGTTATCAAGGTCACCCTCTGAAACTGAATGGGCAATGTTCAAGAGTTTGTTGACCGGTTCAGCAAATGATTTGACAACGAAGTTGATATAAATTACAAACAGAACAGCAATAACACCGGCGAGAGAGAAACCAATAATAAATGCAAAAGTTACAATATCGGAACTCTGTTCAGTTAAGATTGAAAACTGTTGCTGGCTGTTATCTGAGATAAGCTGCAAATTTGATTTTAAACTATTGGCAATGGATGAAAGGTTTTTGAGAGAAGATTGAACATCCGAACCATTTCCGTTTTGGTCAATAATAGCTTTGCATTCGTTAGAAAAATTCTGAATTTCAGACTTTACCGAAGGCCAGTCTTTTAAAGCCTCTGTCCCCAGTTCGGTTTGGTGTATGCTGTCGATCTCGGTGATAATATCCTCTTGCGCCTGTTCAAGCGCGTTATGGTCAGCAAATAAACTTTCAGAATCGTTTTTAGACTCATTAAAAACAATTTCGCTTGTATTGAGGTGCATTTCAACAAAGTTTGATTGAAGCTGGGAGATGTTCGACTGTAAAGAAGAAATCTCGGGAATTCCTTGTGAAAACAAGTTGTTCAATCGAATCATGCTGAACATGGTAAACATGGAGATGATCATTGTGCATGAAATGGATACGATCATCGTCAGGTAAAGCTTAAACCGAATCGACTTGTTTTTTAAAAAACTCATACTGTTACTCCCTTGCGGCAATGTATATTTTTTACGTTTTGGCAAAATTGGAAACAATACCCAATGCACCGGTTTTAAGCAAAAAAATTGCTCAAAAAATGAGAAACAATAACAAAACTTTCATATTTGTATTTAAGTTATTGTGGCAAATTTAAGCATAATATACAAATACTACCACTAACTATACTCGTATACCGGCTTATGTCAACGATATGTGAGTAAATTCTACATTTAAGTCAAATATACCACAACAAATGCTAGTGATTTGTGATAGATTGAGACAGATTTTTAATATGCAGGGAGTTTTGCGTAGTTGGCACATGATAAATATATGTTCTTTTAGACCTGGCCGTGCTATAATAATGAAGGAAAGTCAGTTGTTAGGAGGGAATGCGATGAAACAGCAGTCGCTCTTTGAAAATCCGGATTTTAATATCCCGCTGGCCAGTCGAATGCGTCCGCGGGATCTTTCTGAATTTGTTGGCCAGCAACATCTGGTCGGCGAGGGAAGAATTCTAAGACAGCTGATTGATAAAGATATGGTTTCGTCCATGATATTTTGGGGCCCTTCCGGAGTTGGGAAGACGACATTGGCCCGGGTTATAGCGCGGAAGACAGAATCGAATTTCATCGATTTTTCTGCCGTGACAAGCGGGATTAAGGAAATAAAAACGGTTATGGCTGAAGCGGAGCAAAACCGCTTGATGGGTCAAAAGACGATCTTGTTTATCGATGAGATTCATCGGTTCAATCGCGCGCAACAGGATGCGTTTCTTCCTTACGTCGAACGCGGAAGTATCATCTTAATCGGGGCGACGACCGAAAATCCGTCGTTTGAGGTAAATTCGGCGCTTCTAAGCCGCTGTAAAGTTTTTGTCATGCATCCGCTTTCAGGGGAAGATATCTTTTCGCTTCTCAAACATACGTTAGAAGATCCCCGCGGTTTTGGAGAACAGGAGATTGATTTTTCGGACGATCTTTTGTCGATGGTTGCGAATTTTGCAAACGGAGACGCCAGAACGGCGCTTGGAACGCTTGAGATGTCAATTCTCAACAGCGAAGAGCGGGACGGAAAAATTGTCGTCACCGAGGAAATACTAGAGCAGATTACGAGCAAAAAGTCGCTGCTCTACGACAAGGACCGGGAAGAGCACTACAACATCATTTCTGCGCTACATAAGTCGATGAGAAACTCGGACGTAGACGCGGCTATTTATTGGCTTGCGAGAATGCTGGAGGCGGGCGAGGATCCGCTTTATGTCGCGAGACGCCTCGTTCGTTTTGCAAGCGAAGATATCAGGATGGCCGACAGCCGGGCAATTGAAATTGCAGTTACAACCTATCAGGCGTGCCATTTTATCGGCATGCCGGAATGCAGCGTACATCTTGCGCACGCGGTTACCTATCTTTCTCTTGCCCCGAAATCCAACGCGCTCTACGTCGCTTATATGGGCGCGGCGAAGGATGCGAACGACACAATCGCCGAACCGGTTCCTTTGGTAATTCGGAATGCTCCGACAAAGCTGATGAAAGAACTCAACTATGGAAAAGGGTATCAGTACGCCCACGATAGCGAGGATAAGATCACGAACATGCAATGTCTCCCGGATTCGCTGGAGGGAAGGTGGTATTATATCCCGACCGAAGAGGGAAGCGAAAAGCGGGTAAAAGAACGGATGGAGCAGATCGCCGAATGGAGAAAAAAGCATCGCGACGATGGGAACAAGGGGTAGAGGAATGGTATTAACACCAAATGATTTCAAGCTGGACTGCAACTGTGGAAGACAACACACCGTAACAATTCAAAAACTTGTAATCGAGGATGGGGCGCTTTACAAGCTGCGGGATTTGATGAAAGACTGTGGTCTAGGAGGAAAGGTTGCGGCGGTTTTTGATGAGAATACGAAACAGGCTGTAAAAGATTACGGGCTGGTTTTTGATTCGGAAGTTATTCTCTCTCCGGAAAATCTACATGCAAACGAAGTTGCAACGGCAAAGGTGATGCGAAGGCTCGAACAGAGACCGGATGTTCTGGTCGCGGTCGGCGCTGGAACGATACATGACGTGACGCGGTGGTGCGCACATGAGCTCGGAATCCCGTTTGTCAGTTGTCCGACGGCGGCTTCGGTAGACGGATTTTGCTCCTCGGTTTCGGCGATGACGTGGCACGGGTTCAAGAAAACGATGCCGGGTGTTGCGCCGGAACTTGTTGTTGCGGATACCGCGGTCTTGGCGAAAGCTCCGATTCGGCTGACGCGGTCCGGCGTCGGGGACATGATCGGAAAATATATCTCGCTTACCGACTGGAAAGTTGGGCGGATTCTGACCGGGGAATACTACTGCGACGCTCTCGCGAAGATGACGTTTGATGCGCTCCTCGCGGTCGCTGAGAGCGCAACGCGGCTTTCAGAAGGCGACACGAAGGCTTATGAAAAACTGATTTACGGTCTTTTGCTTTCGGGGATTTCGATGCAGCTTGCGGGAAACTCGAGACCGGCGAGCGGGGCGGAACACCATATATCTCATTTTATTGAGATGGGGACGTTGGTTCAAAGTCCGGCGCTCCACGGCGAAAAGGTAGGCGTAGGAGCAGGAATCGCGTCAGAAGTCTACCATAAGCTGATCAAAATGAATCGAAATGAGCTTGGGCTTCGAATCGAAGAATATACGGGTATCAATAAAGAAATGGTTGAAACCATTTTTGGGGGTTTGGCAGACAGTATTTTCGAGGAAAATCAAGGAGATTGCCTTAGCGGCGTAACAGCCGAGACGGTTTTGGATCGCTGGGACGCGATATGCGGTATCGTTGAAGAGGTTCCGTCGGCGGAGCGGATACGGTCGATCCTTATGTCGGTCAACGCGGTTACAACGCTTCGCGAGATCGGCGTCAGCGAAGAACATCTTCCGGTGATTCTTCGTTGTTCGCCGCTGGTTCGCAACCGGTTGACGCTGATGCGGGTTGCAGGTGCGTTTTCATTATTCGATTCTTTAAACTGAAACGTTGCTTTTTGCATGGCGGGTTCGATGAAACACTTCGTTAAGATGTATAAAAAATAGTAAGCGTTTTTTATGTATTATCTAAGAATATCGCGTATGGTTCATTCTTATTGCAAACAAAAAAGAAATCGACTATCATGGACAAAGACGATGGGGACGAAGGTTGTTTTTTAAGCCTGTCCGCAGGTTAAAAGTATTAAGGAGAAAAGAACAGTTATGAAGAAAATCCTGATTGCGATGAATATCCCGGAAGAAGTTGCGAAGCGTTACAGCGACAAATATGAGCTGATGTATCCCGATGCTGCGACCGGACGCTTTTCGCCGGAAGAACTTTCTGAAAAATTGAAAGTGGCGAACGGCTATCTTGGCGGCTTATTAAATAAGGATATGATTGACGGAGCCCCGAACCTTGAGATCGCCTGTAGCTTTGGTGCCGGGTTCGACGGAATTGATCATAAGTATGCCGGAAGCAAGGGAATCTGGGTCATGAACGCCCCGACCGGAACAACCGAGCCGACCGCGGAACTTACTATCACGATCCTGCTCTGCTTGACCAGAAGAATTTTTAACTTCAATAAATGTATTAAGACAAGCCTGAAATGTGCGCCGGGCGGTGGCGCTTTCTGTGACTCATTCGACGGCGCTCCGGGAGCGACCCCCGCGTTCGGTAAGACCATCGGAATCGTCGGATTCGGAAAGATCGGAAAAGCGGTTGCTCGCAAAGCAAAAGGCCTCGGCATGGACGTCATTTACTACGACGTGTTCCGTGCGCCGGAAGCGCTTGAAAAAGAAATGGACGTTAAATACGTCTCGTTTGAAGAGCTTCTCAAAACCGCCGACTATGTCACGCTTCATACCTTCCTCTCCCCGGAGACAAAAGGTTTGATGGGCGCCGAGCAGTTCAAGATGATGAAGCCGACCGCCTATTTTATCAACGCAGGCCGTGGCGGCTTGATGGATGAAAAGGCGTTGATCGCCGCGATCAAAAACAAAGAGATTCTCGGAGCCGCCCTTGACGTGTTTGAGATGGAACCTGAGATTTCTCCGGAACTGATTGAGATGGACGAAGTTGTCCTGACCCCACATATCGGAACCAGCACAAGAGAGAGCCGCATCAATATGGCGACCGAAGCTCTTGACGGAATTGCTACGTTGCTTTCTGGCGGAGTTCCCGCGACCATCGTCAACAAAGATTTCTTTGTAGCGAAATAACAACAGCTTTGTTTGGATGCCGCCTTTCTTGGGCGGCATCCTGTAATAAGAAATATTTTGAGGAGGGCCTTTCTGTGTCGAAAGAGAAGATCGAACAACTGCACAAATATGATACGCCATCGATCACAAACGTGGTCGCGACCTATCCGGCGGACAAGGAAAACTGTCTCGGACTGTACAATCCATGGGAAGCCCATTGGTATACCGACCAGTCGCTGAAATGCATGTTTCCGGAGCTCGGAAGAAGAGCGGGATATGTCGTAACCTGCGTCTACGGGATGCCGGATCCGACGTATAACAGGCTTGGACAGAAAGATGTACTCGCGGCAATCGAGAAGTCCCCGAAGCCGGTCATCTTGGCGGTAAAGCAGAATCTGCCGGACTATATCAAGAACAAGAATGGCTTGATGGGCGGAAACATGTTGACGGCATTCAAGGCAGCGGGAGTTGTCGGAGTCATGTCAGACGGACCGTCTAGAGACGTAGACGAAATCCGTCCGATGGGAGTCCAGTATATGCTGACCGGCGTAACGGCAGGACACGGAACGTTCGCTTTGGAAGCGGTCAACGTCCCTGTAGACATCTGCGGGATGGACGTCATGCCGGGCGAGATCGTTCATATGGATGAGAACGGCGCCTGCAAGTTCCCGGCGGAGAAACTCGACGATGTTTTGGAGCTCGCAGAAAAGCTTCATCAGATCGAGAGCAAGCGCATGGAACTGATGAGAAACAGCGATAGCGTTGAAGAGATTATGAAGATCCTAAGCGGCGCTTACGACTAGACGTAAAAACAGGACAGGGCGGATTATCTGGAACTGTCATGGTCCAAAAACATTAGGAGGTTAGTTATGAAAATTGTCATTCTTGACGGTTATACCGAAAACCCGGGGGATTTGAGCTGGGACGGGTTTGAACGTCTTGGCGAGTTTGTCTGTTATGACAGAACTCCCCTAAACAACGAGAGCGTTATTATTGAACGTATCGGAGATGCGGAAATTGTCATTACCAACAAGACCCCGATTTCCCGTTCGACACTCGACGCTTGCCCGAACGTAAAGTATATCGGCGTTCTCGCGACCGGATTCAACGTCGTAGACGTTGCCGCCGCGAAGGAAAGAGGAATACCGGTAGCCAACATCCCGACCTACGGAACCTACGCGGTCGGCCAGATGGCGATTGCGCTTCTTCTTGAGATTTGCCACCGCGTACAGAACCACAGCGATTCGGTTTATCGCGGAGATTGGGAAAACTGCGAGGACTTCTGTTATTGGCTGAACCCATTGATCGAGCTTGC
>CAZGYK010000068.1:0-7447 GCA_964530485.1 uncultured Oscillospiraceae bacterium | reverse complement strand
ATAACGCCTGACCAAGACGATTTGTGTAAAGATTTTTCACATACTGAACAGCATATAAAACTCCCCCAGCTATAATGAGCAGGATAATGAGCGCAACCAGCCACCCTTTTCCTCTGCGTTCTCTTCCCTCCCGGACCGGCTGTTCATCAGATGATTTGTAGATCATTATGTTCTCCTTTGTTTCGAAATCTAAAAGATGTCAATCAAACATCAAATTCATGTATGGTTCTAAATCCCGAAGATAGCTTTTTACGTTGAGTGGCTTCGCCATCCCGTAGGGAATTATCTCCCCCTCATGTTCAAAAAGCGTTGATCGAAGCGGCAACGTCATCTCCGCGGTTCGAACTTGGTTCGAGCGGACTACTTCCTTAATCAAAGCCATCTGGGCATCGTCACTGCTCCCGAGACATTCCTTGATAAAGAGCTTTTTTCGGTGAACGCTGTAAAAAGCGTAAGCATTTCCGAGCGCTCCGGTATAGGCAGCGACATGATCCCCGTAAATGAAACTGTCCTCCATCACCGTCTTGATTTTCTCAGGACTCCACTGGATATGGGGTAGATCCGCCAAAGCCTCTTCCCGAACTGTGGCAATAAAACTTGCCGAAATCCTGT
Organism: uncultured Oscillospiraceae bacterium; assembly: GCA_964530485.1. Lineage (GTDB taxonomy): Bacteria > Bacillota > Clostridia > Oscillospirales > Ruminococcaceae > WRIP01. The sequence goes on along the minus strand of CAZGYK010000068.1, from coordinate 6,835 downwards.
CGATCACCAAAGGCTCGTCAAGGTCCGGAGCGGTCTCCAGCATTCCGGGTTTCAGTTTTAAGAGACGAACGCTAAAATCTGCGTTGTAACCGCGTTTCTTATAGTAGTTATAAAGATATGGCTCACCCGGCACCAAAACCGAAAGCTGGACGCCTTTTTGCCGCGCCACATTCTCCGCGTGATCCAATAGATAGGTCATGATCCCGCGGTTTTGATATTGCTTTGATGTTGCTGCCCCGTAAATATATACGACATCCGCCGTTTCATTTCTGAACACAAACTTGGTGTCGATCATCAGCAGCATAGAAACAATTTTACCCGCGTCTTCATAGACAACCGCATCGGTCGGTTTCGCGAGACGGTCAAAGATAAAATCGATATAGTTGATCGAATCATGGAAACTGTCGTCCCATATTTTTTTCATTGCAGGAATATCATACGTCGTCGCTGTTCTAATCATAGTATTGCATCCCTTTGGTTACAATGATTCTTTCATCGTAATTGTAAGCTTATCTGTTATCTCTTCGGGATAGTAAGAAAGCTTCGCTTTTCGAAGCCCCTCTTCGCCGACATCATCCTCGCGGTTGATGTATTTATATCCTTCACAAAACGCCCGGGCAAACTCGCGGTTGATCATTGCGTAACTTCCCTGAATCTCATGAAACGCCTTTTCAATATGAACGCAGTAATACTCGCTGTTGATCGGCTCTCCGATTGAGAAACCAAGAATCTTTCCGCCGCTCTCAATAAAGCCGCCGTCGAATCCCAGTTCAAAAAAATGGTCAAATGCGTTTCGGGTCGCACATTGTTCCTCAACAAGACTTTTGTTTTGCTGGCATCCATAAAGCCGGCACCATTCGTCGTTCATCTCCCGAACCCGCGCGATATTGTCCCTGTCGATCTTGCGGAACACACAGTCCGGCTGGTTCTGGGTAAATCGTGAGATATGGTTCCGCTTCTGGTGGTACTTCTTTCCTTTCAGCTCTCGGAGATTCTCGCTGAGATAAACGTACTCCGCGTAATCCCGTTCCTCTTTATACTGGAATTTTCCGGGATAAATATCTTCAAGCCGATGAAAATCCTCAATATCAGACGCAAAAATTCGAAATTTGTCCCCTTCATTTACTGCGTCTTCCATCATCGCATCCACGACTTCTTTTAAGTCAAAATCCCCTACCGGGAAAAGATATCCGACGCCGTGTGTGTCGTGGCGAATGACCGCGCCGCCGTTGAGATATGCGACCTTTGTCGCATAAATGCTGCGCCAGATCACAATATTACCAAAGGTATATTCACACCCCCTGTGTTTCTCTTTGAGCAGCATCGGCTGCAACAATTCTTTGTCTTTCAGCGCAATCTCTGAAAAATCCAACATAAAACCTGAACCAACCTCATTTCAATTATCATTTTATTATAGCTGGTTAAATGAAAAACGCTAAAGCGTTTTTCATTCGCGGCGTGTACCGCGCGCCGTCTGTGGCGGCGTAAACCTTGCTGCATAGTCCGTCGCACGCCTTTGGCGTGCGTTTCAAAACGCTTTAGCGTTTTGAAATTGACTGACTATACTATTATGCATGGATCAAATAAAATATCAAATGTGTTCCGCTACCTTGGCGAAGATCTCTTCGGCGATGGAGTCTTTCGCGCGCATCTTTCCGCCAACGCTACAATCTATGACTCTCCAGCCCTCTTTTTCTGCACAATAAAGCGCCGCCGCCCGACATTTTTTCTGGAACTCGATATCCTTTTCATGGATATCCATTTTACTCTTGTCTCCGCCATAGCGGATCATCATCAGTTCGGCGCTGATCGCCGGCGGAATATCGATGTATATGACGAGATCCGGCGCCGGGATCCCAAGCTTCTCATATTCAAAATCCGTCAGCCAACTCAAAAATTCGTCCCACTCTGCTTTTGGAAGCTTCGACATCTGGTAAACCTCGTTAGACGTCGCATACCGATCGGCTAAAAAGATTCCGCCTTCCTGATAGGCCTTACCCCAACTCTTCTTATAGCTGACGTAGCGGTCGGCGGCATAAAACATAGAAGCCGCATAAGCGTTAACATCTCCCGGCTTATCGCCGAACTGACCGTCAAGGTACATCCGGACAAATAGAGACGAATCCTCTTCATAACAGGGAAAGTCCAGCCGGGATACTTCTTTTACTTCTTTATGCAAGCGGTCATAAAGAAGTCCGGCCTGGGTCGCTTTTCCGCTTCCGTCAAGTCCTTCGATCACAAACAACCTACCCATGAAGCGAATCCTCTTTCAGCTCTTGATAGAAGGCGCGAACGTCTTTCATTTTTCCGCAGGTCATCTTACCCTCAGGGCAAGTTCCCATAAGGCAGCGCGGACCGCAGTTCTTAAAGATAGACGGCGCGATCGGATAAACCAGTTTCAGCATCTCGTCTGCAACCGCCCGAATCTCCCATTGAGCGCGCATACAGCAGCGCTGACGAAAGAAATTGTGTAGCGAACGCGCGTTCATCGTTATGACCATCTTTGTCTCACAGGCGTTCGGAAAAACAAAGCGTGCATCCTCAATCGCCTCTTTTTCGGCGCGGCTTTCCGCAGCTTTCGAAGAAAGGCCGGCGTTGAGGTTTCTTTCCGTATATTTCTGTTTCAGAATCGAAACAATCTTATGGTAGTCCTCGGCGTCGCGTTCCATCGCAGACTGGAAAACAGCAAGCGCATCCGGATCTTCTGCGATCGCCGGAGGAATAACCGACTGAAATTCGTCGAGACGGACATACCTCTGGCTCTGAACGCTAAAACTCGCGTGTCTGTGGCGGGTAACCTGCGCCAAAAACGAACGGGATACCCCTTCGATCGCGAAGGTAAAACTGGCGTGTTCTATCGGGCTTTCGTGGCCAAGTTCGTTGAGCAGCATATCGATGAACCGTTCGGTTTTCGCTTCGGTCAACCCATCCATCAATTCGCTTACCGGAGAATCCGAATAGCAAAGTTTCGCGGCCGCCGCCACAATCTGTTCCGGGTTTTCCGTATGGGACAACAGATATACCTTCATTCTATCCCCCTATTCAACCTTTTTAAGCGGGGCGTAGCTCGCCATCGCCTTTTTTACACCTTTTGTGTCAAACTTGATCTCTAGAAGCGTATCGCTCGAAAGATGCTGCGCCGATAGAACGACGCCTCTTCCAAATACTTTATGATCAACTATGTCCCCGGCTTCGAAGGTAACTCCCTTGTTTTCAGCTTTCTGGGGAATCCCTGCGGAAGCGGAGGAGTTGAGGCTGATTTCAACGTCCGTAGCCCCGTATTTCTTTGTCGCCGGCCTTCTCGAAAAGTCGCGCTCTTCGTTGACAATCTCAAGAAGACTTTCCGGAATTTCTTTGGTAAAACGGGATTTCAGGTTTCGCCTCGTCTGGCCAAACAGCATCCGGACAGCGGCGTAACTGAGAAACAACGCTTTCCGGGCCCGTGTAATCCCGACATAACAGAGCCTTCTCTCCTCTTCGATGTCATCGTCGCTGTAGCGCGACATCTCGCTCGGAAAAATCCCTTCCTCCATTCCCGGCATAAAGACATAATCAAATTCCAAGCCCTTCGCGTTATGAAGCGTCATCAAAACAACAGCATCGGAATCTTCGTCATAATTATCAAGGTCGGACGCCAAAAACATGTCGGTCAAAAAATCGTCGAGGTCTGCTTCCGGCTGTTCAAGTTCAAACTGGCGAACGCTTGAAAAGAGTTCCCCGATGTTTTCAGCCCTTGTAATCCCGGTCTCTCCCTCAGCCTTAAGCATCTCTTCATATCCGGTAATCCGGTAGACTTCGCCCAACAATTCGAAGAGGGTCTGTTCCTGATAGGACTGTAAAAGTGTTTCATAAAGCTGATAAAAACGCTTTAACGACGCCGACGCTCTCGAGAGCGCGGGGTAGTTCTCCGCCTCGCGGATAACCTCTATCATCGGGACGCCAAGTCCTTGGGCAATCTCCTCTACTGCTTCGACAGTTGTACTTCCGATTTTTCGCGCCGGAACGTTGATGATGCGCTTGAGGCGAAGATCGTCTGCCGGATTGTTGATGATACTCAAATAGGCAAGCATGTCCTTGATTTCCGCGCGATCTAAAAATCGAAGAGAACCGTAAACGCGGTGGGGAATCCCTGCCCTGAGAAAATAGTTTTCAAACACTTTCGACTGCGCGTTCATGCGGTAAAGAATAGCGTGGGAACTATAGGAGACCCCTTCTTTCTGGTTTTCCCAGATTTTCGACGCAATAAACGCTGCCTCTTCCTGTTCGCCGTCGGCGCGGTAGAGCATGACGGTCTTACCGCGATCATTTTCAGTCCAAAGCGTCTTCCCTTTTCTCCCGACGTTGTTCGAGATAACCTCGTTCGCGGCATCAAGAATTGACCCGGTCGAACGGTAGTTCTGCTCAAGGCGAACAACCTTCGCGCCAGGAAAGCTCTCTTCAAAGGTCAAAATATTTTCTATCGTCGCCCCGCGGAACCGGTAGATGCTCTGGTCATCATCACCGACAACACAGATATTCCCGTGTTCTCCCGTCAAAAGGCGGACCAGGCAAAACTGGGCGTAACTCGTATCCTGGTACTCGTCGACAAGGATGTATTTGAACCGGTTGTGGTAGTATTCCCGAACCTCCGGGTTCTGCTCCAGTAAACGGACTGTAAAATAGATCAGATCGTCGAAGTCCATCGCCCCGGCGGATTTTAGCCTCCGCTGGTACTCGGAATAGACCTTTGAAATAAGTTCCCCTCTCGCATCGTTTACCGTCGAGGGATATTCCTTCGGCGAAAGCATACTGTCCTTCGCTTTTGAGATCCGCGACTGGACAAGCTTTATCGGGAACAGTTTTTCATCTACGCCGTTGTCCCGAAAGATGTCCCGAATGACCCGGCGGCTGTCGTCGGTATCATAAATTGTAAAATTCTTCGCAAAACCGATCTTGTCGGCGTCATATCTGAGAAAGCGGACACAAGCAGAATGGAACGTCGAAGCGAACACTTCTTTTCCGTCTTCACCCGCCATCTCGGCGATTCTTGCCTTTAGTTCTCCGGCGGCCTTATTCGTAAATGTTATCGCAAGAATGTTCCACGGTTTTACAAATCCGGCCTGAAGAAGAAATTTCATGGAATCGTCTGCCTTCTTCTTCGCAAAGACAAGCTCCCGCAAAGACGCGACATCTTCCTTCTCTACCGGCCTTGCAACATAATCGCTCTCATACGCAGTCCCAAACGCAAGCAGGTTTTGAATCCGATTGACAACCACCGTTGTCTTTCCGCTTCCGGCGCCGGCCAAAATCAGCATCGGACCGCTCACCTGCAAGGCGGCATCCTTCTGAACTGGGTTCAATCCCTCAAATTGGTTTTCGATATACTTCCTGCGAAGTTCAATAAACTCCGCTTTATAGCTTTCTTTTGCCTTGTCTTCCATGCTACCCCGCTTCATAGAATTATTCGTTAAATGGCATCATCTCATTCAATAAATTATACCATATCCCCATCCTTGTTGATAGGATAAAATGTGAATGTTCAGAATTAAAACGCTCCCGCCCTTTGATCTCTTAGATTATGTCGATACCGCTAACCTGCGTTCTTCTAGGCGTTCTCGCTGATTTTCTTGTTTTCGCCTGTCGCCTGCCCGGCGGTTGCCGAGAACACCGCTCCAAATACTTCCTTCGCCCCCGACTCTAAAAGCGATTTGGCACACTCGTTTAATGTGTTGCCGCTCGTCATTACGTCATCGCAGAGCAAAATGCGTTTTCCTTTTATCACCTCAGGCTTCATGACTGAAAACGCGCCTTTTAGGTTTTTTGCCCGCTCTTCGGATGACAGCTCATGCTGCGGCTTGGTTGCTTTCGTCTTAACAAGTACGTCCGCAAGATAGGGAATTGAGAGTATTTTCGAGATTCGCTTTGCGATCAACAACGAATGCTGATTTGTGCTCTTTTTATGCGCAGGAACGGCCATGACGTAATCACAACAGTCCTCTCCAAGAAGGTCGAGAACATCGGATCCCATCCGTTTCGCCATTTCCAGCGCCATCGAATAGTTGTGTTTGAACTTGTAGCGAGCAACCATATCCGCCGTCTCACCGGAATAGAGGTAGGATGTAACCGTCTTCGAAAGGTGATCTGCCGTCTTGTTTTTTCGCTGGAAGTCTAAACGCATATCCCGAGACAGGCGGAATTTCTCTTCAAGGCTAATGCAGGTAGGGCATTCGCTCCGAAAGGGTTTCAGTTCCCCGCAGAACAGGCAGTGTGGCGGGAACAACATTTCCATAATCAGAATTGCATCTTTCATTTCCGATTCCTCCTCGCCCGGTCATTTCGCGAGAATCCTTCGTTCTAAAAACACCTTAAGCGCCGTATATCGAAGCGACTTCCTGTCATTTCCGACCATATCGGAAATAACTCTCTCATCTCCGACCAAAATCAAAATTTCCTTTGCCCGTGTTACCGCCGTATAGAGAAGATTCCGAAACCTGAGCCGTTTCGGCGTACCTTGGAGCGAAAGAATGACAACCGGGAACTCGCTTCCCTGACTCTTGTGTACGGTTACGGCGTACGCAGGCTCAAGTTCTCTTGCCGCCTCAAAGGAATACTTTACGGTGCGCTCGTCATCAAATTCGACAATGACGAGGGCGCTGTCGCGAACAATTCTTTTAATCACTCCGATATCCCCGTTAAAAACTCCGATTCCAACCGAATCATCTGGCCGCCGGAATTCAATGTCATAATTGTTGCGGGTCTGCATCACCTTATCGCCCTCGCGAAATAGCTGTCCCATGATTCGGACTTCTTGCTTTTCTCCAGACGGGCGGTTAAGGCGCTCCCGAAGCGCCTCGTT
>CAZGYK010000067.1:4114-7625 GCA_964530485.1 uncultured Oscillospiraceae bacterium | reverse complement strand
AAAGACCTCTACGTCCCATAAAAACATCCGCGCGACATGCTCAAGTTCATAGCGAAAATCATGTCCTTCAAAAAACAGTTTCATCGAATAAAAATATTGTTCTCCCGCTCATGCTCGAGTGTCGTCTCCTGCATATGTCCCGGAAGTACCCTCTCTATCCCCGATAGTCCGAGAATCGTTTCGAGCGAACGCTGAAGCTTTTGATAATCCCCTCCGGGCAAATCGGTTCTCCCGACGCTCTCAAAAAAGAGCGTATCCCCCGAAAACAAAACCGTCCCGATCCGGTAACAGATCCCGCCCGGTGAATGTCCCGGCGTCGCGATGGCCAAAAATGTAAGATCGCCTACGTTGATGACGGTCCCGTCTTTTACGTCAATATCAACATCTTTTGCGACGCTCGCTTCGTCTATCCCGCTGATCGCAAGCTTCGCTCCGGTCTTGTTGATGATTTCCGTTACCCCGCCGACATGATCAAAATGCCCGTGCGTAATCAAAATTGTATCGAGAAGAAGCCCATTTCTTTCTGCAAACTCTAAAATTGTGCCCGCTTCATCCCCGGGATCAATTACTGCCGTACGCTTGTTGTCGTCGCTTATGAGATAACAGTTGGTTCCGAGAAACCCAACCGGGATTCTGTCAATTTTCAATTGCCCTTCTCCCATTCCTTTGTGTCAATCACGATCGTAACTGGTCCGTCGTTGATGATCTCAACCGTCATCATCGCCCCGAACGACCCCGTCAAAAACTCGCTCCAAGGATGCGCGCGAAGCGCTTCGACATAGCGGTCATAAACATCTTTTGCAAACGGCGGTTTCGCGGCGGCGATAAACGAGGGGCGGTTCCCCTTTTTGGTATCGGCAAAGAGCGTAAACTGTGATACAACGAGAACCGAAAGCCCAAGTTTCGTCGCCGACCGGTTCATCTTTCCTTCCTCATCCGAAAAAATCCGAAGATTCGCCGTCTTGTGGGCAAGCTTTTCGATCAAATCCTCTGAAACATCCTCGCGGTCTTGCTCCGAAGCGGCAAAAAGAACAACCAATCCCTGTCCCATTTTCTTTGGTGCTCCGCCCTCAATTGCGATCGACGCTCTAGATACTCTTTGTATAACAAGTCTCATTTATTCCTCTTTGTTTACTTATTGATGCGTTCTACCGTCTGAACATCCTTGATTTTCTGAAGTTTCGCCATAACCGACCGGAGGTGTTCGGTGTTGTTGACGCCGAGCGTGGTCACAACAAATGCCCTCTGGTCCGCGGTCGTCTTGACGTTCATCGCAAAAATCGGTACGCGCATATTGGAAACGGCTGCGGTGAGATCGGCGAGCAGCCCGTGGCGGTCAAGACAGGAAATTTCAAGCGTCGCGCGAAAACTCTCTTTTACATTGTCGCTCCAGGATACCTGAACCCATCGCATCGACTCCTCGTCGAGATACCTAGCCGCCGCTACGTTCTTACAGTCGGTCTTGTGGACCGAAACGCCCTGGCCTCTCGTGATAAACCCGACGATGTCGTCTCCCGGAAGCGGGTTACAGCATTTCGCAAACCGGACAAGACAGTTGGTAAGTCCCTCAACGATAACCCCTTCTGTCGCCTTCTTATTCTGAATGATCGGAATATCATACGTCTCTACCGGGTCGTCCTGTTTGATCAGTTTCCGGTATTCCTCTTTGATCTTCGGCATAATCCGGGACATCTGGATTCCGCCGTAACCAAGTGAAGCGTACATATCGTCAATCGAAGCAAATTTCTGCCGCTTCGCGATTTCTTCGGTAAATTCTACCATTTTGTCGGCGGGGATGTTGATGAGGTGCCGGCGAAGTTCGCGCTCATACTGCGTTTTTCCTTCGATAATATTCTCTTCCCGTTTTTCCTTCTTAAACCAGCCGCGAATCTTGTTCTTCGCTTCGCTGGTCTGTACGATATTGAGCCAGTCCCGGCTCGGTCCCTTGTCTGCCGGTCCGGTTAAAATCTCAATAAATTCTCCCGTCTTAACCTTATAGGTAATCGGAACAATCCTTCCGCCAACCTTCGCGCCGATCATGCGGTGCCCGACTGCCGAGTGGATGGCGTAGGCGAAGTCGATAACGGTCGATCCCGCCGGAAGGTTGATGACGTCCCCTTTCGGGGTAAAGACATAAACCTCCTCGGGGAGAAGATCGCTCTTGATATTTCGAAGGATATCAACGGCGTCTTCCGATTCCCGCTGGCTTTCAAGAAGCTGTCGAACCCAGGTCAGGCGCTCTTCAAGGCGGTCTCTGCCGCTGATTCCAAGCTTGTATTTCCAGTGCGCCGCAATTCCGTATTCGGCGTCATAGTGCATCTCGTGCGTCCGGATCTGAACCTCAAACGGAATCCCCTCCCGTCCGACTACCGTCGATTGTAGCGACTGGTACCCGTTCGGCTTCGGCGTCGAGATATAGTCCTTAAAGCGGTTCGGAAGCGGCCGGTAAAGGTCGTGAATCACTCCGAGTGCATTGTAACAGTCCGCGATGCTGTCGAGAATGACGCGGATCGCGTAAATATCGTATATTTCTTCTACCGATTTGTTCTGGATAAAGAGCTTTCTGTAGATTCCGTATTTGCTCTTAACTCTGCTCTCGATGGTCGGTTCGTGAAGGTGAAACTCTAAAAGTCTCTGTTCGATCGTCTCGCTGATCCGAAGAATAAAATCTCCGTTTCGATTGTTCAGATCCAGTATTTTTTCGATCTCCTCGTACCCGATCGGGTCGAGATACTTGAGCGAAAGATCCTCGAGTTCTTCCTTAAAATTGTTCATCCCGAGCCGGTGAGCGATCGGTGCGTAAACTTCCATCGTTTCAAGCGCCTTGTCTCTTCTGGTCTGTTCCTGCCATCCGTCCGCCGTCCGCATATTGTGAAGCCGGTCACAGAGTTTGATAATCATAACCCGAATGTCCTGGCTCATCGCGAGCAAAAGCTTGCGGAGGTTCTCCGCCTGCTGTTCCTCTACCGATGAAAACGGAATTCGTCCGAGTTTGGTAACGCCGTCAACAAGGTGCGCAATCTCGGCGCCAAATTTATGTTCAATCTCCTCGATCGGAACTTCGGTGTCCTCAACGACGTCGTGAAGCAATGCCGCCGCAATGCTCTCGGTATCAAGACCGAGGTCAACCAAAAGTGACGCGACATTGAGCGGATGGTCTACGAACGGCTCTCCGCTGTTCCGAAACTGTCCGTTATGACTTTTTTCGGCAAGCTGATAAGCGCGCTCAATGACATCCATGCCATAGAGGCGTCCGCTTTCCGCTATCTGGTTTAGAAGTTGCTCGAATGTCATTGGTCTTCTCCGTCGATTCTTTCTAAAACTTGATCATCCCTTGATGAATATAAACCATATACTCGCTGTCTTTTCAAGATAGGCCCATCGCTGCCCGGACGTTATGTGCGCCCTGCTTCTATTCGTTCGCTTTCGCTCCCGAACTCGTGACTTCGTCACTCGGCACGCTTACGCTTCTCTTCGTTTCGCTATTCGTTCGCTTTCGCTCCCGAACTCG
>CAZGYK010000067.1:0-4014 GCA_964530485.1 uncultured Oscillospiraceae bacterium | reverse complement strand
TGACTACCGTCACTCGGCACGCTAACGCTTCTCTTCGTTTCGCTATTCGTTCGCTCTCGCTCCCGAACTCGTGACTACCGTCACTCGGCACGCTAACGCTTCTCTTCGTTTCGCTATTCGTTCGCTTTCGCTCCCGAACTCGTGACTTCGTCACTCGGCTTTATGAAGTAAAAGATACGTTTTGGATTGTTCGAGTTCCCGCTTTTCCGGGTTCTCCTTTGCGACAAGCCATCGCCTGCATTTCGTGATGCTGTTTTCAAATAAATCCAGTTCCTTGAGGATGGTAACCGCCGAAAGCGCCCGTCCAGGTGTAAGTTCCGAAAACCGGTAACAGATATGTTCGCGGTCGTCTGCCGAAAGCGGTTTCTGGCGAATCGCCCGGTAAACCGATCCAACCTCTTCGCGCGTCGGCGCGATCAACGCCCGCTCTTCCTTCGATATCTGTTGTCCGAAATTCATTCGGTCAAAGATCTTAAGCGTCTTAAAATCTTCGGACGAAAAACCCTTTGGCGCAATACATTTCAGCTTAACCGATACGCAGCACCGATCCTCCTGAGGAGTATAGAGCGAAAGAACATAGGCGATATCAACCTTGTCTCCCGGCTGAAAAACAAGTTCCTCCGGAGAGGTACAAAACAGTGCCGCTTTCAGCTTCTTGTCGTTTTTCTTAAAGGTCAGCCTGCTGTGCTTTTCCCCAAGCGGGCAGATGTCGGTAAGTTCGGCTGAGAGTGTTGCAAAAACCGGTTCCTCGTTCGCCGATCCAAACGGAGCAAGCAAAAGCAGTTCTGAAATCTGCTTCTCTCCGATATCCGAAAATTCAATCTCGCTGTTGATCTCGATCTGGCGGTAGGGAATCGGTTCCGGAAGGGTTTTACAATAGGCATTGATCCTATTTTTGAACGTATCTATCTTCGAGGCGTCAATGGTAAACCCAGCCGCCATGTCGTGTCCGCCGAAACTTGAAAGAAGCTCGCTGCAGCTGTCGATCGCATCATAGAGCGAAAATCCCTCAACGCTTCTGCCGGATCCCTTTGCCTCGGCTTCATCGAGCGAGATAATAATAACCGGTTTTCCAAAGCGTTCAACAAGTCTTGAACAGACAATTCCCGAAACCCCCGCGTTATAATCCCCGGCAAGGACAAGAATCGGCTTTTCAAGCATTGCAGGATCGGCGATGATATTCCCGATCAACGTATCCATCATGCCGTGTTCAATCGCCTGCCGCTGTCCGTTAAGTTCCGAAAGTTCCGCCGCAAGCGCTTTAGCTACTTCCCAGTCGTCGGTGAGCAGCATCCGAAGCGCCGTCTCTGCGCTGGCCATCCTGCCCGCTGCGTTGAGCCGCGGAGCGAGTGTAAATGCAACATCCTGCGCCGAAATCTGATCCGGGTTGAGCCCAACTTCCTCGATCAGTGCGGCGAGCCCAAGATTCTCCCCGTAAGCAAGCTGTGAAAGCCCCTGCTTTACAATGAGCCTGTTTTCTTCAACAAGCGGCATAACATCGGAAACCGTCCCGATCGCCGCGAAATATCCATATTGTTCGAGCATCTCCTCAACGCTGCATCCCTCGATCGCCGCCGCAAATTTAAGCGCAACGCCGACGCCGGCCAACGTCTTAAACGTGCTCGTGTCGTCCGCCCGAAGCGGATCGATGACTGCAACAGCGTCCGGAATCGTCTCTGGAACTTTGTGGTGGTCCGAGATCACCGTATCGATGCCTTTTTCTTTTGCGTAAGCAACCGCCTCATGCGAAGAAACCCCGTTGTCTACGGTAAGAATCAGGGTTGCGCCAAGAGCTTCTATCTCATCTACCGAAGCGGGTACAAGCCCGTATCCGGTACAATCTCGTGAAGGAAGAAGCGATACGACGTCCGCCCCTGCGCTCTCGAGGTACTGGTGAATCAGCGCGGTCGACATAATTCCGTCTACGTCGTAATCTCCGAATACCGCAATTCGTTCTTGCTGTTCAATCGCCTCGCGCACCCGTTCGGCGCCCGCCTCCATGTCTGCAAGCTCCAGCGCATCCCCAAGCGGATAATCACATTCAAGAAACCGGGCCGCTGTCTTTTTACAGACAACCCCGCGCGAAACAAGCGCCGCAGCGGAAAGTTTGGAAATCCCAAGCGTCTCTCTCAATGCCGCAACTTTGTCCTTATCGGTTTTTGCGAATATCCATCGCTTTAATGCCATCTATTTCTTTCCTCTCAGTTTTTGAAAGGCTGGTACCGCTCAATCACCATGGCGGCTGTCTTTAATCCGTCTACCGCCGAACTCATAATTCCGCCGGAATACCCGGAACCTTCTCCGCAGGGATATAAATTCTGAATCCCTTCCGCCTCGCGGTTCTCGTTTCGTATGATCCGGACCGGGCTGGATGTCCTGCTCTCGACCCCGGTCAGGATCGCGTCCTTTGAATCAAATCCGCGGATTTTTTCGGAAAATGCAAGAATCCCCATCCGGATCGGATCGGCGATACGTTCTCCTAAAAGTGCCCCGAGATCGGCCTCTCTTACGCCGAGCGGATAACTTGGCGCGATCCGTCCGACTTCTAGACCCTTCCTGCCCAAAAGAAAACTCCCAACATCAGAAGCCGGAGCGGAATACTCTTTCCCCCCCGCAAGGTATGCTGCCTCCTCGAGCTTCTGCTGGAACGAAATTGCCAAAAACGGGTCGCCGGAAAAATCCGACTCATCAATCCCGACAACAATCGCGCTGTTCGCGTTTTTCCCGTTCCGTGCGCGGTTGCTCATTCCGTTTACAACTACGCCGCCCCGCTCCGATGCCGCGGCAACGACGCTTCCACCCGGACACATACAAAACGTGTAAACCGGCCTTCCGTCTACTTCGGTCGAAAGGGCATACTCCCCTTTCGGTAAAAGAGGATTCCCGGCATGTTTTCCCCAAAGCGAGCGGTCAATATCTTCCTGTAAATGTTCAATTCGAAGCCCAACGGCAAATGATTTCGCAACAACTTTTGCGCCGCGGCTGTGAAGAAGCGCAACCGTCTCTCTGGCGCTGTGCCCCGTTGCAAAAATCGCTGTTCCCGAAAAAATCTTGGTGCCGTTTACCGTGAGCGCCTGAAACGCTCCGCCGCTTACCGAGATATCCTCAACGAGGCTCTCGAAGCGAACCTCTCCGCCAAGTTCCTCAATCCTTTCGCGAATCCGTTTTACGACGCTCCCGAGAAGATCCGAACCGATGTGCGGCTTCGCTTCATAAAGAATACTTTCCGGCGCGCCGTATTCGACAAGCCGGTTCAAAATATAATCACAAAGCGGATCATTGATGCGGGTGGTGAGTTTGCCGTCGGAAAAGGTTCCCGCTCCGCCCTCACCAAACTGGACGTTGCTCTTCGGATCGACCGTCCCCATCGCAAAAAAGCGTTCAATATCCGCCTTTCTGGTGTCGACATCTCTTCCGCGCTCCAATACAATCGGGCGGTATCCGTGCTCCGCCAGGGCGAGAGCCGAAAAAATTCCTGCCGGTCCAAATCCGACAACGAGCGGTCTACCCGAAAGCGGTTCTTTGCCGGGTTTCGGCCGAAACGGCTTCTGCTCAACGAGAACAATGCTTTTGACCCGATCCGAAATCCTTTTTTCAAGATCCGCGCTCTTTAGATCTAAAACGACCGAACAAACTTTGGAAACGCTCCCATGCCGTGCGTCATACGAAAGCTTTCGAATTGCCGCCGATCGAAGATTCTCTTTGGACACCCCGGCGAGTTCCCTCTCCTCAGCGATCGCCGCCTCGTTCTCTTCATTCAGCGGGATTCGTATTCCCGATACCATCAACATGTAACCGCCCCCGTCAATTCGGCGTAATTGAAATCATCGCTTCATAGTCGCCCGCAACCCAGAGTGACTGGCTCCCGGAAACCCGGAACTTAACTTTGACTGTCCGCTCTCCCTTTTCAAGGTTGGCGATGCTGTTGAAATCGACAACCGCGACAACTGAGGAATCCATCAGCTTACCGAGTTCCTCGTCCGGTCCAATGACGGTCACGTTGTTGATCGTCTT
>CAZGYK010000066.1:0-7671 GCA_964530485.1 uncultured Oscillospiraceae bacterium | reverse complement strand
CTCCGATTTTTCATGAGAAGCTCAACATAGTGGGAAAATCACAAAAAGAATTAGAAAATGATGAATACTGGTCGACTTTTTATGCAGATGTTGGTGAGCCGGTCTACTCTTTGACGGATGGGACAGTTGTTTCTGAGGGATTTGAAGAAAGTCGAGGGTTCTATGTCGTGATCCAGACAGTTGACGGAACGCTATTGACTTATGAAAATGGTGCAATTAACTTTGTGAAAGCTGGAGATGTTGTTAAAAGAGGCGAGAATATTTCCGTTGTTGGAGAAAACCAAAGTGACGATGAACTCCCGTATGTCCGTGTCAGAATCTTGACTCAAGAAGGGTATTTTGACCCTGAAACTTATTACTTCAAAACCCTAATGGATCTTCTTAATCAATACGATGGTCCGATAAATCAATTTAAGCCTATAGGGGAAAATGGATCGGTGCTTTTCTGGCCGGTACAGAGTTTTCAGTTTATCCCGCGCGGATGGGGAGCCGATCATAGGGCTTTGGATATTGCACTAATTGCCGGGGGAGAGGTCTTTTCTGCTGAAAACGGAGTTGTAACGGAAGCGGTTCTCGGTTCCGAGGGTTACGGAAATTACATTCTTATCGACCATGGAGAAGTTGCCGGAGAAAAATTACAGACTCTCTACGCGCACCTCGATTCGGTTCTAGTCAAGCAAGGCGACGTGGTTGAGAGAGAACAATTGATCGCGCTTTGGGGAGCGAGCGGGGATGCTACTGGACCACATCTGCATTTTGAAGTACAAAAAGATGGCGAGAATGTTCCGGTTGAACCATATTTGGGTCTTTTGTGATGTTTTTTAGAACAATGCAAAAGCTAGTAAATTAGGAGAGGATGGTAAGAATTGAGAATGCCTGAGAATAAGCAGATAGATGTTCTTACCTAGCTCATAAAATCAAATAGACATTGCCCCTCTTTCTATGGAGAGGGGCATCTTTGTGCTATAATAGAATTATATATCCGACGAATGAACGATATGATATTGGAGGGTTAAATGATGTCTCTCTGGTGGAAAGAAGAAGTTGTTTATCAGATCTATCCTAGAAGCTTTATGGATTCTAATGGCGACGGATATGGGGATATTCCTGGAATAATCAGTAGACTCGATTATTTGAAGGATCTTGGCATTGGCGTGATTTGGCTATCACCAGTGTATTGTTCGCCAGACGCCGACAACGGATACGATATCAGCAATTACCGGGATATCAACCCGAAGTATGGAACGATGGAAGATATGGATCGACTCATAGAAGAAGCAAAGAAGCGGAACATCAAAATCGTAATGGATCTTGTCATTAACCACACGTCAGACGAGCATGAATGGTTTCAAAAAAGCCGAAAAGGTCAAGAAGAATATAAAGACTACTATATATGGCGGCCTGCGAACCCGGACGGTTCACTGCCGAACAACTGGCGCGGTTTTTTCATGGAGGATGTGTGGGAATTCGACGAGGTACGCGGCGAATACTATCTGCATCTATTCCATAAGAAACAACCCGATCTTAACTATCATAACCCAAAGGTTATAGAGGAAGTAAAAGAGATTCTCCGGTTTTGGTTAGATAAGGGAGTTTCCGGTTTTCGGTGTGATGTTATCAATATTATCTATAAAACGTCATTGGATGACGGAAAGAAAAGCGTCGCGATCCAAGGTCTTGAGCATTACAAAAACCAGGAAGGCAATCATAAGATATTACAAGAACTCCGCCGTGATGTGTTAAACCATTACGACTGTTTCACTGTTGGAGAGACCGTTATGGTCGATTTGGATGAAGCAAAGGATCTTTGCAATAAAGACCGCGAAGAACTTGATATGCTCTTCTATTTTGAACATCTCGAGGTAGATAGAAGAGTAGCGAGGTATATCCCGAAAAAGTTTAAGGCAAAAAACCTTTTAGAGGTATTTACGAAATGGCAACAAGGACTTGAGTGGAATGCGCTTTATCTTGAGAATCATGACCAGCCTCGCATTGTCTCTCATTATGGTAGCGATGAACGGTATCTTGCGCGAAGCGCGAAGATGCTTGGTACAATGCAGTTTACGATGCGCGGAACTCCATTTGTCTTTGAGGGCCAGGAAATCGGGATGACCAATTTCGATTACAAGTCACTTGACGAATTAAACGATGTCGAAAGCTTCAACGTCGATAAACTGATGAAACGGTACAAAATACCGAAAAAGCTACGTTGGAAATGGATCAAGATGGCTTCCAGGGATAACGCGCGTACTCCGATGCAATGGAGCGACAAAAAGGGAGCGGGATTTTCAGAGGGTACTCCATGGCTTCCAGTCAATAAAAACTACAAGTTTATCAATGTTCAGTCGCAAGAACACGACCCAGATTCGGTTTTGAACTACTATAAATCGCTTATTAAAATGAGAAAAGAAAGCGAAACGCTCAAATTCGGAACCTTCGAACCACTGTTTTCAAATGATACCGTTATGGCGTACCTGCGAGAATTGGATGGAGAAGTGATCCTTGTTGCGCTCAATTTTTCTCCTGCATATCAAAAGGCGGATTTAAGCGGCGAAGTTATTATGAGCAATGTTGATCGTGAGGTTTATGACGGGAAGCTGTTGCCGTATGAAGCTGTTGTCTTGAAAGGAGTTGGAAAAGTGTGATTTCATTCTCGAATAATGTTTTCAAACTTTCGACAAACGAGACAAGCTATTGGTTTCGTGTTACAGAGTTTGGCCATCTAGAACATATTCATTACGGTATTAGATTACCTGAAGATCAAAACATTGAACTGCTCTTGTTAAAGAGAACGGCAGTTCTTGGTTCTAGCGTACTATATAGCGAGACGAATGAGACTTACTGTCTAGACAATATCTGTCTTGAATGGTCTGGGATCGGAAAAGGGGACTATCGTAATACTCCGGCTGAGATCAAAATGCCGGATGGAAGTTATACTTCGGATTTCGCATATAAAAACCATCAGATCATAAGTGGTTTTATAAAAATGGAGTCATTGCCTTCTTCCTACGGGAGCGCGGATGATTGCGAAACCCTCATCGTTGAAATGGAAGATGAAAGTAATGGTGCATTGTTAAATTTGTATTACACTGTTTACGAAAAAGTTAGCGTAATTTCTCGGCGGGTCGTGATTAAAAATACCGCAGACAATCCTCTTTTGATTCGCAAAATCATGAGTATGAATCTGGATTTTGCGAATCGTGATATTTCGCTGATTACGTTTGACGGTGGCTGGATAAAAGAAGGGAACCGTCATAGCCGAAAGCTTGCCTATGGGATACAGGTAAATTCATCGACGACCGGAGCGAGTAGCAACCGACACAATCCCGGTTTTGTTTTGGCCGAGGGAAACGCGACGGAAGAGGAGGGAAATGTTTACGGGTTTAACCTGGTTTATAGCGGAAATCACTACGGTGCTGTTGAGCTGACAAATCACGACCTAGTGCGTGTTCAGATTGGGATCAATCCATATTGTTTTGAGTGGAAGCTTGAAAAGAATGCTGTGTTTGAGACACCGGAAGCCGTTATGTCATTTTCTTCTTCCGGGTTCAATGGGCTGTCGGCGAATTTTCACGACTTCGTGAATGAACATATTGTCCGAAGTGAGTGGAAAGGAAAAGAGCGCCCTGTCGTACTAAACAATTGGGAAGCACATTTTTTTAGGTTTACCCGGGGGAAACTGCTGAGACTGGCTTCGAAAGCGAAACGCGTCGGTGTCGAATTGTTCGTGCTTGATGACGGATGGTTCGGCAAACGCAACAATGATCATGCCGGCCTTGGAGACTACACTATAAACAAAAAGAAGCTTCCCCGGGGGCTTCGAGAGTTTTCAAATAAAATCCACAAGATGGGGTTGCTTTTCGGCCTTTGGTTCGAACCGGAAATGGTGAATGAAGACAGTGATCTTTACCGTGCGCATCCGGAATACGCGTTAATTACTCCAGGGAAAAAGCCGGCGAAGGGCAGAAATCAATTGGTTTTGGATTTATGTAATCCTGAGGTCCGGGATTACATTGTCGAGAATGTTTCTCGTGTACTGGACGAAAACAATATTGACTACGTAAAATGGGATATGAACCGTCATATTAGTGACGGGTTTTCTCCTCGTCTTACCAATCAGGGAGAGTTTTTTCATCGCTACATAATGGGCCTTTATGACGTTCTAGAACGGATTTTCTCAATACGAAATCATATCCTCTTTGAGAGCTGCTCTTCGGGCGGGAATAGGTTTGATCTCGGTATGCTTTGTTATTCGCCGCAGATATGGACGTCAGATGATACCGATCCGGTTGAACGTCTTAAAATTCAAGGCGGAATGTCCTACCTATACCCGTTATCTACTATGGGAGCGCATGTATCGGAAGCGCCACATCAACAGACGCTGCGAGATACGCCGCTTTCGACTCGGTTTAATGTTGCCTCTTTTGGTTGTCTTGGGTATGAGCTGGATTTGAAATACTTGTCTTATGTTCAAAGACGTGAGGTAAAGGAGCAAATTGCTTTTTACAAAGAACATCGAAACACGATGCAGTACGGTCGTTTCTATCGTTCAGCTCCTTCTAAGCAAAACAAAACTGTCTGGCATTGTGTCAGCAAAGATGGGTCAAAAGCGGTAACCGGTTTGTTCCAGACGATGACCGAGGCAAGCGAGGGCTTTGACCGCTTGAAGCTGATGGGTCTAGAGCGTAAAGGAAAATACCGGATCAAGACAAAACCGCAAAGCCTTTTTATCAAAAAATTTGGCGGATTGGTTAAGCATATTATGCCGGTTACGCTAAATCCGGAAGGTTTCATTCTAAGAACGGCAAACCGATATTATGCAATGACAGATTGTGTTGAAGAATACGAAGGTTATGGATCTGTTTTGATGGATGGTGTTTTGTTGAATAACCAGTTTGTTGGCAGTTACTATAACGATCAAATCCGTTTACTAGGCGATTTTGGTTCCAATTTGTATTCGATAGAACGATTGGAAGAATAGGAGTAGGGTATGAGTAAGAATGTCGATAAGCGCAACCAGGTATGCTTTGGACTGGGAACGATCGGCCGAGATATGTTCTATACGACCGTCAGTATGTTCCTGATGGTGTATTTTACCGAGGTGCTCAATCTTCCAGATAGCGCAATGATCGTAATGACCGTGATCTTTATGATTCTCCGAATCTTTGATGCGGTCAACGATCCTCTTATGGGCGTCATCGTAGACAATACCAGATCAAAATGGGGAAAATTCAAACCAGGAATGTTGATAGGCGGGATCGTTGCGGCGGTTTTAATGGTGCTTCTATTTACCGATCTTGGTTTAACCGGGACACCGTATTACATTGTTTTTATTGTTTGTTATCTTGGCTGGGATTTAGCGTTTGGTCTCAATGATATCGCCTATTGGTCAATGCTTCCTTCGCTGTCTACAGACCAGAAGGTAAGGGAGAAGATTGGTTCGTTTGCACGGACTTGCGCCAGTATCGGCTTATTTGCTGTTGTTGTAGGAATTATTCCGGTAACCGAGATGATTGGACGCGCGATCGGGAAAATTCCTTCTGGTCAATCGATTGAAAAGGGCGCTTGGTTTATGAAAGACGCCTGGTTTATCTTCGCGGTCATTGTAGCGTTACTAATGCTTGGTTTCTTAATGATTACTGTTCTTGGGGTTAAAGAACCTAAGGGGCAGTTCAAAGAGGAAGAAAAGACATCTCTAAAAGAAATGTTTCGTATCATCTTTCAGAACGATCAGCTACTTGTTTTGGCAATTTCACTTTCAATCTTTATGATCGGTTATGTGACAACGACTTCATTCGGCGTTTATTATTTCAAATATGCTTACGGCAACGCAGAGACATATGCAATATTTTCAGCGATTTATGGTTTGGCACAACTTTCGGCTTTCTCTATTTTCCCGCTTTTGAGTAAGGGCAGAACCAGAAAGAAAATGTTTACACTTGCAATTGTTCTGGTCGTTATCGGTTACGTCGTGTTCTTCTTCTCACCCATGAATATAGTCCCAATCGGAGTTGCGGCGCTCTTTATTTCGTTTGGCCAAGCGTTTATTCAGGTATTGATGTTAGTCTTTCTTACCGATACAGTCGAATATGGTCAGTGGAAGTTGGGCAAGCGGAATGAGAGCGTTACGTTTTCGGTTCAGCCGTTTATCAATAAAATCAGCGGTGCTCTTGCGAACGGGATCGTCGGGTTTACGTTGGTCGCATCAGGAATCAACGAGGCAAAGACTGCTTCCGATGTAACTTCCGGAGGGATAACGATGTTAAAGGTTTCGATGCTTTTGATTCCTTTGGCGTTGATCGTAGTTAGTTACTTAATCTATCTCTGGAAGTTTAGACTGGATGAAAAAAAATACGCCAGCATTTTAGTTGATCTTAAGGAAAAAGGAATGCTCGTCGGAACGTCAGAAAATGATTCGTAATGTGGAGGATATAATGACTAAGCGGGAACGGATGCTACAGTTACTCAATGAAAACGATAAAACAATTCGGCTCGGTTCATTCTGGCATCATTTTACGGAGGATAAGTGGTTCGGAAATCAGGCTGTTGATGCGCACCTAAATTTCTATAGAGAAGCAAATTTGGACTTTATCAAGATCATGGAAGAAATCCGATATACGTTCGATATGAAATCAGCGAAAGACTGGTATCACTTTCAGCCGGTTGCACGAAAGGCACCTGAAAGAATTTGCCAGCAGGATATCATCAAAAAAATTGCCGATACAATAGGCGACGAAAGTATGGTATATACGACAATATTTGATCCGCTACGAACGGTTGGGATCACTATGGGTTACGATTATATAGAAGCCCATATCCAAGAAGATCCGAAAGCTGTAGGTTCTGCCTTTCTTGCGATGGCGGAATCAGCATCGGAATATGCAGAAGATTGTATTATGGCGGGAGCCGACGGCATCTTTTTTTCATCAAAGGGATCAGAGAAAGACCGCTTTTCGAAAGAAGTCTTCGATCAAATTGTGTATCAGCCTGACGCTATGATTGGAAAGAATATCTTCGAAAAGAGTAAATACACACTTCTTCATATTTGCGGTATTGATACGGAACTATCATATTATCAAGATTTTCCCTGCTCGATTGTCAACTGGGACAGTCATCATGGCCGTTATGATCTTTCAAACGGTGCTTTGATGTTCCCGAATAAGGTTATCCTTGGCGGAATTGATAATCATAGCGGCCCGCTGATTGACGGCACAGACGAGGAGATCATCCGAGCTGTTGAAGACATCTTTAACGGCTTTTCAGCTCCGAATCCTTTGATTCTTGGCGCGGATTGTACACTGCCAATTGATATTAGTTACCGTCGGGTCAAAACTGCGATTGAGAGTTTGCATTAGGTTGTCCAAAACAATTACAAGTTAATGGTAAAATGGGCTTTACAAGTCAACCTTTTTCGAATATAATATGAAAGAACCGCACATGGGATTGCGGAAAAATTTGGAGGGTATAGTATTTATGAATGGTTCGAAATTATTAAAAGTCGCCAGCATCTTTATGATAATTGGCGGCGCGGCAGGGATTGTACTTGGTCTCCTGGCGGTATTGGGAAGCTTTGTCATTATGGCTGCATTTGGCGCTCTCGGTGCAATTATCGTGATTGCATGCTTGCTGTATTTGGCATCTGGTGTTGTTGAACTGATCGCTGGTATTGTT
>CAZGYK010000065.1:3722-8042 GCA_964530485.1 uncultured Oscillospiraceae bacterium | reverse complement strand
GGAACCCAAATCAATGTCTCCCATCTCTCCGCGACGCCGATTGGAAAAACCGTTCGAACCAGCGCCGTCGTTACAAATGTGGACGGTCGAAAAATTGAGTTTACGGTTTCTTCGTATGATGAGTCCGGCGAAATCGGGACCGGAACCCATACCCGTTTTCTTGTAGGCGCAACAAGATTTCTCGAAAAAGCGAATCAGAAATAGCGAAAAGAAAAAGCCTGGTCACCCAGGCTTTTTTTATTGTTCTTTTTTTGCGAACCACTTTTTGATGATCAACGGGAACAAAACCGTCAGCCAGAATGTCATCATAAAATAGCGCACTATGTCTATTAGGAAACCCGTGCCAAGTAGCAGTTTTAGCCCCTCTTTCACCACAAGAACGCCGATAATTCCGACAAGGTACTTGACAACTTGCATCCAGGGTTTATTGCATTTCGTTGAGAATCGGATCCTCGTTTTCTCGAGATACATCCCGGCCGCAAACCCGATTCCTGCGCCCGCCGCCTTCAAACAATCGGCAACATAGCTTTCTTCAATTGTGCCGGACCGGTTCATCAAAACCGCAATCGCAATCGTTGCTGCCGCAGCGGCAAGAAGACCCACCGTCAGCAAGAGTTCCCGTTTCTTCGTTCCGTCTTTCATCAAGTATCGGGCAGCAAGAAAAGCAATTCCAAGGCCTAAAACCAAACCAACTCCAACATCAAGCGGCGTATGAACCCCAAGATACATTCTAGAAAACCCAACAAGCGCGACCATGAGAAAGCATCCAAACTTTTGCCACGGTTTCTTTAACGCAAATCCAAGCGTTCCAAATAGAGCGGCAGCTCCCTGGGTATGCCCGCTTGGAAAAGAGAATCCGGTCGCCCCCGCGATTGCCGAAGCTACCGGTTGAAAGCTAGGATCAATGATCCACGGCCGGTCAATCTGAAAACTGATTTTCAATACCTGAACCAGCAATCCAGACAGAAAAAATGATATCCCGATTCCGTAGGCCAACCGTTTATCTAAACACCAGTATAAAACCGTCAGAAGCAGGATAATCGTTATTTCTTCGCCGAACCTTGTAATAAATGAAAAAAACGAATCAAAATACGGAGTACGTATCCCCTCGAGCAATCTTAAAAATGCCATGTAATCCCCTTATTCTCGGTATCTACCGACCATATAGTAGAAAATCGGTCCAATGATTTGGAAAAACAGAACAATAAAGCTCCAAGTCATCTTATTCCAATATCGAAATACAACCTGACTTTGAACATCTCGAAACGCCTTGATAGACACCGAAACCGATAAGATTATTGCGACGATAGCTAAAATAAACTGAATCGCCGGTCTCATGTGATCACCTCACATTTAGTATACCATGTCTCGGAATCCTGTTCCAGCGAATGACAAACAAACAGTTTGCACTTTTCCCCTTTTTTCGTCATTCTTTCAGGATATCATTAACTCCATGAATCATACCAAGGAGGTACATGATGAAACGCAATATTTTTCTTTTGTTCCTTGTCCCGATGCTGTTTCTTTCGGCATGCTCTGCTAAGGATCAAGTTACTGCGCCAACAAACGGAGAGACAACAAACCCGAATCCTGATCCCGAGTTTACATCCGGACAGCCCGCAAATCCTACAACCCCGGAAACCAGCTTAAAAGATCCGATTCCCGCGCCGGCGGATTCCGCCCAATATCGAGGAACTGTTGAAGAGGTATCCAGCGAGAACGGAGAAACCCGCGTTGTCCTAAAACAGGCAAAAGGAACCAACTTCGGAAGTGAACAACTCGCCTGTATCTTTAATTCATCTACGAAGGCAAACTTCGACCCCGCCAGTCTCAAGATCGGTACCGACTATATTGAGGTCTATTACGGAGCGGCATTAAGTACATCCGCGACGCCAAACCAGGTAACAGTACTCGTATCCAATCTATTGCTTCCGGCAGAAACCTCTATCTTTAACGGAACAGTCATTGAGATAACCGAAATCTCAACAACAGACGGAACGATAAAAGTTGCGTCGCTAGATCGTAGGGAAGAGGTCGTTTTCCGGTATAACTCCGAATCAAAAATCTATCTGACCTTAAAGGATCTCAAAGCAGGCGATATGGTTAACATCTATTTTCCGGGTGTTATGGCGATGAGTATGCCGCCTCAGGCTACAATCCTCGAACTTCGGATATACGCCGAATAAACGACAAACATAAAAAAATAGCCCGCATCCAGTGGATGCGGGCTTTATTCTTGCCCCAATTAGCAAGTCGGGGATAGAAAATCTTGCTTAGATGTTGCCGTCCTTCACGGTTGATTTGTCAACGACTTTGTTTCTGACATAGCGCATGAAGATCACTGCGATAACCTGTGCCAGAAGGATGATGCCCATGAGGAGGGTCCATCTGTCTGTGAATGTCATCGGGTTGCGGATATTCTCCGTAAGGAAGAATACGATCGGTGCAACTACTGCGAGTAGGATTCCAACAATCCTGAAGAATGCGCCGGACTTGTGTTCAACTTCTTCCTGTTCGAAATCTCTCGATTCGAGCTCCTCTTTCTGGTTCTTCTTAAAGAGTCCAATGATGAGGATGATTCCGGTGATAACCGATGCGATAGCAAGGATCAAGTTGAGAAGTGCCCAGTATACCTTCGGTGCTCCTGCTTCGGGATTCGGAGCTTCAGGAATGTTAGAGTCTCCGCCGCCCTGCGGTACTGGAGGTGTCGGAAGTCTGGTTTCCGGTGGCGGGGTTTCTTCTTCCTCTTCTTCGCCAGGGCCGCCTGCAAAGTATACTACGTTGATTGTCTGTCCGTCGAATGTGATGTTAGTAGATCCGTAAACTACGCCGTTTCCATATCCATCGGCAATCAGAGCTGCCGACCGGTAAAGGTTCGCGTTAACGGCGATCACGCCGCCCGGCTCTGCTACCGAGCCTGATGTTGAACCAAGGAAGTTTCCTCCGGCTACCGCGTCTCTATAGTAGTTCACGGTATAGGTGAAGTAGTTGGTCGTCGGAACGAATCCGGATACGATCTGGAAGGAACCGTTCTTGTAGGAGATGTCGTAGTTCGCCGTTACGTCTACCATCGTTGCTCCGGGGAATACCTGAGAATCGCCTGGTTTCCATGTATCCGGCGCAAGAATCTTAACGCTGTTCTTGTTGAATGTAACGGAATAGGTTCCTACGGCTGTTCCGGTTCCGGTTGCCTTGAACGCCTTATCAAAGCTTTGAGTTGCAACAAGTCCCATGCCCGCTGTTCCGCTGACTTTATATCCGCTAACGGTAAACGGGTTACCGGTATGGGTAAATGGGCCGCCGCTGTTTGCAATAACTGTGATCGGGCGCTTGTTGATGGTAAGGGTACCTACAGTTGCATTAAAACGATAGTTTTGGCTTGTTTTGGGTCCGAAGGAAAATTGCAGATCTAATGGGCTGTCTGAAACGTTTTCCTTGTCAATATCGGAACTTGATCTTTCAACCTTAAACGTTGTAAAATCTCGTTCGAAATCCGTCTGCCAAGCGCTCTGGTCTGCTAAGAAGTTGGTAAACCAGGTAGCGTCTGTTCCTGCATTCGTACCATCAGTTAGGGTATAGCCAAACGCCGGATCGGATTCGCCGTAAATCTTCGTTACGGAATCCATAGAAGCATTAATGTTTCTCTTCGTAATTTCGAAATCTTGTAGGTTAACGGTAAAGCTGAAGTTCTTGTAGGCTCCGGCTTTGAGAGCGTCGAAATTGACGATCGATACCGAGTAGTCGCCAACGTCTTCTCCGCTCGCACGGCTAAGAACGAAATCAGTTGCCTCGATCTGGTCAAACCCTGTTCCCGGGAAAGTCGCTCCGCCTGTTGTCGGAATAACTTCCGCGACAAGCGCCGGGTCTACCTTTCCGTAGATCTTAGAGAGTTCTGTTGTTACGTTCGCGTCATACTGAACGGTAATCCCGAACGGATTGATCGTAAAGGTTCCGCCGACGAATTCGAAGTTGTAGTTCGGGTTGATCGAAAGAAGCTGGGACTTCTCATCCGAACCGTATGCCCTTGTCGCGTAGCTACCGGCATCTTCGCCAGATGCACGTAAGGTCCTGAGCGCCGCCTCAAAATCTAGAGGGTGTAGACCCCAATCAATGGTTTTGCCGCTCGTCGGTTTTCCGGTAAAGGTTGACTGCGTAAGCGCTGGGTCAGC
Source organism: uncultured Oscillospiraceae bacterium (assembly GCA_964530485.1). Classification (GTDB taxonomy): domain Bacteria; phylum Bacillota; class Clostridia; order Oscillospirales; family Ruminococcaceae; genus WRIP01. The sequence goes on along the minus strand of CAZGYK010000065.1, from coordinate 3,873 downwards.
CGATCCGTATATCTTGGACTGGCCGGTTCCCGCTGTTACCGTAATCAGAGCGCGCTTGATGGTAAGCGTTGCTTCAACGATAGCGGAATCCTTATAACCTTCGCTCTTCGCATACGCTTCGATCACGTAGCTTCCGGCATCGATCTTGGTC